>NZ_CDRSSE010000043.1:0-33739 GCF_977051555.1 Segatella sp. | reverse complement strand
GGACAACTTTTATTCGATTTAAATTCTTACTTGCCATATTGCTATGAGTTTCTTTTTTGCAAAAATACAAATTTAATACCAATAAAAAGAATTTGCTCAGTCTTTTTATAGTTTATTAGCAATAAAAATGAATTGCTTTCACTTTAAATCGTGTGATAACTCTTAAAAAACTCCAAAAAGAAAGCAAACTTATATGTTTTTCAGAAAATAAGATTTATCTTTGCAGTCGTAATCAAAGCGTTCTTTGTATATTGCAAAGTTGTGAAAGAAAAAGAATATAGCTCGTTTCTAAATCGTTAGCAGTTACATTCTTTACTATATTTAATTCGTTGATATTCAATCAATAAAAGATTTTGTTGTGACTCGTGCAATGGAAAGTTATCTCCTTGTTAAGATTCTTGATGGTTCCAAGCCACGCTTTCAGTTGTTTCGACATCGAAGAATGTGAAATCTCGTCGAAAATAATTCCTTTCATGTCTCTTGCCGGTCGCTTCGGCAGCCATTGCATCGCCTGATGGGATAATGGTATCTTGAGCCATCGCTGCGTCTTCTGAATTTTCTTTTGGATAAAGACTTTACCATTCTCTCGAATAATCTCTTCCCAAGTTAGACTGAGGATGTCGCTCTTGCGTAATCCCGTGAAGCAGCTGAAGAGAAAGGTTTCTTTCAGTTGAGGATACTTGCATTCTGACTGGATGACTTTTGCGAGTTCGCTCTTGCTTAGATAATTTCTGGTTGATTCCGGATGCTTCAGACGGAATTGAGGGGAGAGAAAAGAGTATGGATTCTGGGGAATCAACTTCTTTTTGTACAGTTCGATGGTGATACTTCGAAGAATAGAATACATAAGATAAATCGTTCCCTCTGATAATTTGGAAGGATTCTTCCTGTTGGGATGTAAATCGTGTGCCTCCCTCAGATAGTCGATGAAATGCTCTACGAACTTAGTATCTACTTCTCCTACCAATGTATTTTTAGCTCCAAACTTCATAAGATGCTTTTTCAGACTGATGATGCTTTCGTATCTACTTCTTGTACAATTACCCGTCTTCGGCTTGCGCTCATCTGCGTATTTCTGGATGAAGTCGAGCAGATAGTATTTTCGGGTCGCTTCGTTTCCTTCGTGTTTAGGCATGTTGCCGAGGAGCTTGATGATTTTCCTGCTCTTGATGAGCAAGGCCTGTCTTGCAACTTCTTGGTTCTGTGCTATGGTTTGCTCGTTGATTTCCGGAACCAGATATAAATACAGAAATTGGTAAGTGCGTTTACCCTGCCAGTAAATATCAAGGTATAAACTTTGGTTTCCGTTTTTGAGGTTCTTGACTCGCAATTTGATAGGTTCTTTCAGTTTCTGCTGTCTTTTAATGATTTTTATAGCTGTTTTCATATGCTTATTTATAGTTGTTACTCTTGGTTCTGAATCTGCAAATATACCCAAAAATAGGGGAAAAGGAGAGATATTTGGAAAAAATAGATTATTTTTTAATATTGTTTAATAGGGATTTGTCTGCGAAAAATGGGCGCTTTTTTGGCTTTTAAAGAAAAAAGCTGTACCTTTGCCGAAAAATTCAATCGTTATGGCAAAAGATAAGATAGCATACGTTTGCAGCAACTGCGGGCAGGAAAGTGCCAAGTGGATGGGTAAATGCCCTAGCTGCGGACAATGGAATACTTTTAAGGAGATACGCATTGCGGCTGATTCGGGATCGCAGGCGGCTAAAAGCGCTGGCATGACCATGAGACATGGCGGGGCTGCTACCATGTTTGGTGGGCAACACTCCGACGCGGATGCCAAGCCGATGAATCTGAAGGATATTTCGGCTGTGGATGAGCCGCGTATCGATATGATGGACGAGGAGCTGAACCGCGTACTGGGTGGCGGTATGGTGCCGGGAAGCATCACCCTGCTGGGCGGTGAACCGGGCATCGGAAAGAGTACCCTTACGCTGCAAACCATCCTGAATATGAAACATAGAAGGGTGCTGTATGTGAGCGGTGAGGAGAGTGCTCATCAGATTAAGCTGAGAGCTGACAGACTGGCGAAGGGACAGGCTATGCTGAAGGGAACTTCGACAGGTGACGTAGCTTCGTTAGCAGGAACCCCACCGGAGAATGCCTTCGGTCATATTACGATTCTCTGTGAAACACAGTTAGAGAAAATCTTTTCCCATATTCAGCAAGTGGCTCCAGAACTGGTAGTTATCGATTCTATCCAAACAATTGCTACAGAGAGTGTGGATAGTTCTCCTGGTTCTGTATCCCAGGTACGTGAATGCGCAGCATCGCTCCTGAGATTTGCCAAGACCAGCGGTATCCCTGTTATCCTGATCGGACATATTAATAAGGAGGGAACCCTGGCTGGTCCGAAGATCCTGGAGCATATTGTGGATACTGTCATCCAGTTTGAGGGTGATCAACATTATATGTACCGCATCCTGCGAAGCATCAAGAACCGATTCGGAAGCACTTCGGAACTCGGCATCTACGAGATGCTGCAGGGAGGATTGAGACAGGTGAGCAATCCGTCGGAACTGCTCCTTACGGAAGACCACGACGGATTGTCGGGTGTTGCCATCAGTGCTGCCATTGAGGGTGTACGCCCGTTCCTGGTGGAAACGCAGGCTCTGGTGAGCACGGCGGCATACGGAACTCCGCAGCGTTCGGCAACTGGTTTTGACCAGCGCCGTTTGAACATGCTCCTGGCGGTTCTAGAGAAACGTGTGGGGTTTAAGCTGATGCAGAAGGACGTGTTCCTGAATATTGCCGGAGGATTGAGAGTAACCGATCCTGCTATGGACTTGAGTGTGTTGGCAGCCGTATTGAGCAGCAATGTGGATACAGCGATAGAGCAAGGCTGGTGTATGGCAGGTGAGGTAGGTCTGAGCGGTGAAGTCCGTCCGGTAAGCCGCATCGAGCAGCGTATTGCTGAGGCTGAAAAACTGGGATTCCAGCACATCATCATTCCGAAGTACAACAATCATAGTTTCGACCATAAGAAATATAAGATAGAAATTCATCCAGTTAGGAAGGTGGAAGAAGCTTTTCGCTGCCTGTTCGGGTAAAATCTCACGCAGATTTCGCGGATTACACAGATTTTTGTGTACATCTGGCTTTATAAATATTGTATAATCTGACTTTAAAGTTCAAAGTAAAATGAAGGATTCAGTAATCATTGTGAGCGGCGGCATGGATAGCATCACGCTGCTCTACGATAAGAAAGACGAGATTGCACTCGGCATTAGTTTTAACTATGGAAGTAATCATAACGAGCGTGAAATTCCCTTCGCCAAGATGCATTGTGAGCGTTTGGGAATCAAGCATATTACGATAGATTTGGGTTTCATGCATCAGTATTTCAAGAGTTCTCTTCTTGAAGGTGCCGATGCAATTCCTGAGGGTCATTATGCTGATGATAATATGAAGAGTACGGTGGTTCCTTTCCGTAATGGAATCATGCTGAGCATTGCCATCGGCATTGCTGAGAGTAATAATCTGAAGAAAGTTTTCATCGCGAACCATGGTGGCGATCATACGATTTATCCAGACTGCCGTCCGGAGTTTATCAAGGCGATAGATGAGGCTGCTGAAGCAGGAACGTTCGTTGATGTGCGCGTGGTGGCTCCTTATACGAATATTACCAAAGGGCAGATTGCGGAGATAGGTAAGAAGTTGGGCATTGACTATGCTGAAACCTGGAGCTGCTATAAGGGCGGTGAGAAGCATTGTGGCAAATGCGGAACCTGCGTTGAGCGCAAGGAGGCTTTGGCCGAGGCGGGTATTGAGGATACTACCGAGTATGAAGAATAAGGATGACGACGAACCAGGCGTTCTTCGTTCCCTATATATAATAAGGTGTAATCAGAATAAATATAATAAAAGAAAAATGAAAACAACGATTTTATCTGCGGCTCTGATGCTTGCATCAACCGTAGCAATGGCTCAGAAGAGCAACTTCCTGTTGAAGGTGGAATTGAAGAATTTCAATTCCGATTCTGTACTTGTTTACAAGGGCAGAAATGTTAAGATGGATACGGTTTTGGTAAAGAATGGCAAGTTTACCTATTCTGCAAACCTTGACAAGGCAGCCGGATACGTTTTCCTCTCACCTGAAACTTATCGTGGCGCAGGTCAGTTTATGTTCAACCTGCCTTGTGTTCCTGGCGAGAAGGCTGAAGTTAAGGGCGATGCAAAGAGCCGCTTCGATATTTCGGGTTCTAAGTTCTATCAGCAGTATCATGAGGTAGATGTTCTGCTGGAGACTGCCAGTAAGGAGTTGAATGATTACGAAGCTTCCCTGAACCAGAGAATCAAGAATGGTGAGAAACAGCAGACCATCATGGCTGAATATGAGCAGAAGGCTCCTGCCCTGCAAAAGGCAAAGGACGATAAGATTTTCGATTTCGTAAAACAGCATCCTGATTATGAGGCTTGTGCTACTATCATCGAGCAGTTTGATGATGTTGCCAAGATGGAGAAACTGCTGGGCTTGCTCTCTGAAAATGTGAAGAACGGCAGAATGAAGGCTTTCTACCAGCCAATGATTGATATGGCTAAGAAGCGTGCTGAGGCTGAGGAGAAGGCTAAGAAGGTGCAGGCTGCCGGTGTTGAGGCTCCCGACTTTACGCTGAAGGATATTAAAGGAAATGATTTCAAGCTTTCCAGCCTTCGCGGTAAGATTGTAGTTCTCGACTTCTGGGGTTCATGGTGCGGATGGTGCATCAAGGGAATGCCTAAGATGAAGGAGTATTACGAGAAGTACAAGGGTAAGTTTGAAATTTTGGGTGTAGATTGTAATGATACTGAGGCGAAGTGGAAGGCTGCTGTTGAGAAACACCAGTTGCCATGGATTCATGTTTACAATCCAAAGGACAGCAAGGTTCTCAGCGACTATGCTGTTCAGGGTTTCCCTACCAAGATTGTGATTGATGCTGACGGCAAGATTATCAAGACCATTGTTGGTGAGGATCCTGCTTTCTATACTTTGCTTGATGAAGTGTTGGGCAAGTAAAGTTAATATAAAAAATGTCGCCCTGTAATGGCAAAATTTTGTTTTGCTCTTACAGGGCGATTTTTGTTTGTCTTATTTTTATTTCTTTTTCTTCTTCAATTCCAGTTTCGGAATCTTGATTTTCTGTCCTGCCTTTATGGTGCTTGTTCCGTTCAGGGCTTCAACGTAGCATTCCATGCCAGAACCTAAATAGCGGGTGCTGATCTGCTCGATGGTCTGACCGGCGCCAACCGTAACGGTCTGGGCAACTCCTATGATTCTGTAAGCTCCCGTGCGTACGCGAGCATCCTTATCATATTGGGATGATGCTATTTGCGAAGCAGCCTTATCTTCGGCTTTAGCCTTTTCTTTAGCTTTTTCTTTAGCTTCAGCCTTAGCCTTGGCTGCAGCTTCTGCCTTCGCTTTTGCCTCAGCTTGCTTGCTGTCTTCAGCGTTAGCACTTCCCTCATCCGATTGTTCTGCCAGTTTTACAGCTTCTGCAGTTTTAGCCATACGTATGCTGTCTTCGATGGCTTTCTGGCGGAGTTTCTGCTCCTGAGAGAGTGGGGCGGCAGCTGCGTTGGTTGTGGCTTTCTTGGCTGGTTTCTGATGATACTGGTTCAGTTGCATGGCTAGATGATCACGCTGGGCAGTCATCTGACCATAGTTGAAGGCAAACCATCCCATTCCGCCAATCAAAGCTACTACGATAAGACAGACTGCAACGACCAAATAACGAGGAATAACAATATGATGAGAATTAGAAGATTCTTCTTCCTCATCATCTTCTTCTTCCTCAGTTTCGTCTGAAACAGGAACTGCAGGTTGAACAGTTGCTTTCATGGCTTGCTGCTGCTTGGCTTGCTCCAGCCTTTCCTGCTCCAGTCTTTCTTGCTCCAGCCTTTCTTGCTCGATTCTTTCTTGTTCCAGCTTTTCCTGTTCCAGTCTTTCTTGCTCGATTTTTTCCTGTTCGATTCTTTCCTGCTCCAGTTTAGCTTGTTTTAATCTTTCCAGTTTGGCTTGTTCAATAGCAATTTGCTTAGCCAGTTCGTCTTCCTCTTCTTTATCTTTTTCTTTTTCTTTTTCAGATCCTATTACGACAACCTCCGGATTGGGAGTTGCGGTTTCTTCTTCGTCAAGGAAGTCGATTACTTGTGCAGGAGCCGTTTCAGGCTGTTCTTCTCCAAACTTCTCGTCGATTTCATCGAAATCTACGCCGTCATTTACCACAACCGTTTCAAATTGGGCGAATGGCTTGTTCACGATTTCTTTCAGAATGTTGTCGGGCGTGAAGGTAAGTTTGTCTCTGCCTTCAATGGTGAAGCGCTCGCCCGTGTTCACATTGATGCTTTCACGGTCTTTTGTGGCTTGTATCTTAAAGGTGCCCAGCCATTTTATCTTCACCTGCTTATCGGCATCTAGTCCCTGGTTGCAAACATCAAACATCTTTCGGATGAAGAGTTCTGCCTCCACCTGGCTCAGACCGCTCTTGTCAGCAAGCAGTTTTCCGAGTGTATTTAAACTGAATTTACTCATTGCTCATCCCCTCCATTCTTTAGTTTTTCCTTGACCGAAGCAACCGGTCGGAAACCTAACACCAACTTAGGCGGCACCAGCTGGCGCTTCTTGGTAGTAGGATTAACCACCACTCGCTCCATGCGCTTCTTCACTTCGAAGGTGCCAAAATTGGGGATAGAGACAGCTTCTCCATCCTCAAACTCGGCAATCATAGCGTCTATCGCCTTGCGCACCAGCTTCTGGGTGTCTTCCTGCGAATAGCCGGTTTGCTGAGCCAGTTCTGCGATGTATTCCTTATTGTTCATATTAAATATGTAATCAAAATTTCTAAAACTCCGGGCAATGGGAGAGAATGCTCATTTCACCACCTTGCCGTAGAGGTCAAATTCCTCGCTTGCGGTAATCTCTACCTGGTAGAAACAGCCCACACGCAGACGCTTCTCATCGGCACGGATCAGAACCTCTGGGTCTACTTCTGGAGAGCAGAATTCTGTTCGTCCGATGTAGTAATCGCCTTCCTTGCGGTCGATGATGACGGTCATGATTTTGCCCACTTTATCTGCCTCAATCTCAGAGCTGATGTCTTGCTGCAGAATCATCAGTTCGTCCAGTCGGCGCTGCTTTACCTCGGCAGGCACGTTGTCTTCGTAGTGGGTGGCGCTGTAGGTTCCTTCTTCCTCAGAGTAGGCGAAGGCGCCCATGCGCTCAAATCTCTGTTCGCGTACGAAGTCGAGAAGCTCGTGGAAATCCTCATCTGTCTCGCCTGGGAATCCGACCATCAGCGTAGTGCGGATGTGAATGCCTGGCACGCGCTCACGGATAGCTTTCAGCAGATTGATGGTTTCCTGCTTCGTAACGTGGCGATGCATGCTGTTGAGCATGTGGTCACTGATGTGCTGAAGGGCTATGTCGAGATATTTACATACGTTTGGCTTCTCGCGCATCACGTCCAGAAGATCCATAGGGAACTGGTTCGGATAAGCGTAATGCAGGCGAATCCATTTCACGCCCGGAATATCAGCCATCTCGCTGATGAGTTCGGTAATATGATGCTTGCCGTCAATATCCACGCCGTAGTAGGTGAGTTCCTGAGCGATAATCTGAAACTCCTTCACGCCTTCAGCTACCAGTTCGCGCACCTCCTGCAGAATCTCTTCCTTTGGTCGGGAAACGTGCTTGCCGGTGATGATAGGAATGGCGCAGTAGGCACAGTGGCGGTTGCAGCCTTCGGCTATCTTGATGTAGGCATAATGGCGAGGGGTGGTAAGATGGCGCTGGCCGTTGCAGGATGAAACTTCAGCCTTGCCGAGTTCCTGCAGGAGCTGTTTGTAGTTGAATTTGCCGTAGAATTTATCTACTTCTGGCATTTCTTTTTCCAGTTCCTTCTGGTAGCGCTGCGAGAGGCAGCCCATTACGTAGAGCTTTCTGAGTCGGCCTTCTTCCTTAGCCTGAATAAACTCCAGGATGGTGTCGATGCTTTCCTGCTTTGCGTCCTCGATGAAACCGCATGTGTTGATGACGGCAATCTCGCCTTGAGGACGCTTTGAATCGTGAACACAATGGTAGCCGTTTGCCTCAAACTGCTTCATCAGCAGCTCGCTGTCTACGAGATTCTTTGAGCAGCCCAGGGTAATAATATCTATCTGATTTTTCTTCATTTTCTAATTTTTAAAGAGCGAGTCTACGAATTCTGTCTTGTTGAAGAGCTGCAGATCTTCCATTCCTTCGCCCAGTCCGATGTATTTTACAGGCACCTTGAGCTGGTCGCTGATGCCGATGACAACGCCGCCCTTTGCGGTTCCGTCGAGCTTGGTGATGGCGAGCGAAGAGATGTTGGTTACGGCAGAGAACTGCTTAGCCTGCTCGAAGGCATTCTGTCCGGTACTTCCGTCGAGCACGAGCATTACCTCGTCTGGTGCTTCTGGCATTACCTTCTTCATCACGTCCTTTATTTTCTTGAGCTCATTCATCAGGTTCACCTTGTTATGCAGTCGTCCTGCCGTATCGATGAGCACCACGTCGGCACCGTTTGCCTTGGCGCTCTGCAGGGTGTCGAAAGCCACACTTGCCGGGTCGCTTCCCATCTGCTGTTTCACTACAGGCACGCCCACGCGCTCGCCCCAGATGCAAATCTGCTCTACGGCAGCAGCACGGAAGGTGTCGGCAGCTCCCAGAACAACCTTCTTGCCAGCCTTCTTAAACTGGTAAGCCAGCTTGCCGATGGTGGTTGTCTTGCCCACGCCGTTTACGCCTACTACGAGGATAACGTAAGGTTTATGATCGGCAGGGAGATCCCAGTCTGCCAGGTCATCGCTGTGATTCTCTGAGAGGAGATTGGCTATTTCCTCGCGCAGAATGTGATTGAGTTCGTTGGTTGAAACATATTTATCGCGAGCCACACGTTCTTCGATGCGGCGGATAATCTTGACGGTGGTTTCTACACCTACGTCTGAGGTGATGAGTACCTCTTCCAGATCGTCGAGCACATCATCGTCGACGGTAGACTTTCCGGCAACGGCACGCGCCAGTTTGCCGAACACACTCTCCTTGGTTTTTTCCAGACCCTTATCGAGAGTTTCCTTCTTTTTGTTGCTGAATAATCCGAATAATCCCATAATCTTGTTTTTTATCTTCTGCAAAGATACTCATTTTTTTTTATTTTAAGGCTTTTTCATTTGCTTTTTCTCCCTTTTCAAGAAAAAAAGTAAAGATTTAGAGGGTTTTATGTCATGATGAAAGGGTTTTAGCCGATATTGGGGTTAATAAGGTTTAATAAATAATGCTGTCTGATACAAAAACAAATCGCCCTGCAAAGGGACAGAAGCGGTTTGGCTTCTGGACCCTTGCAGGGCGTTCTGTTTATTTCTTCATCATTTCCCTGACGGCTCTTTCGAGCTGAGTATCATGACCATTGATGAAATCTTCCGGACTGTTGTAAACCTCGATGTCTGGGTTCAGCTGGGTGTTCTCGCCAAACACGCCACGCATGTCGCGGCAACCTACCTGAGGAATACCGAATACCAGCGTGTTGTCCATCAGCGTTTCCCACCATACGGCTGTCATGGTTCCAGCTACAGGAGCACCAATCAGCTTACCGATTCCGAGTTCCTTGTAAACCCATGGGAAACCGTGGCCGTTGCTGTAGTCGTTCTCGCAGATCATGACGCAAGATGGCTTCACCCATTTGTTGAACGGATCGCGGCCAACTACCTTACCATGAGGCACAAACTCCTGATACTGCTTGCCGTTGAGCAGGGTGCAGAGGTCATCGTGCAACCAGCCGCCGCCATTATGGCGCTCGTCTACGATTACAGCGTCGCGGTTACGGTTCTTGTCGCTCAGCAGTTCGCTGTAAACGGTGCGGAAACTCTCTGAATTCATCGCCTTAACGTGAACATAAGCGATGCGTCCGCCCGAAATGCTGTCAACGAAAGCACGGTTGCGGTCTACCCAACGCTTGTAGAGCAGATTATTGAGCTTGCTCTGAGAGATAGCCTTCACCGTAACCTCCATCTTCTTGCCCTTAGCGTTTCTGATGCCGAGGCGTACATTCTTGCCAACCTTTCCGTCGAGCAATGGGAAGTAGTCCATTCCTGCTTTAATCTCCTCGCCGTCGATGCTCTCGATGATGCTGCCGGCTGTTACGCCCGTATTCTTCACATCGAAAGGACCACGCTTGATAATCTCCTGAATCTTCAGGCCGTCGCCCTGATACTGAGGGTCGAAGAATACACCCAGGTTGGCTGTGGTGAGTGCGCTGTTCGAAGCGTAGTAGCGGGCTCCTGTATGCGAAGCGTTCAACTCGCCCAGCATTTCGCTCAACATCTCCTGGAAGTCGAAATTGTTGTTGATGTAAGGCAGGAACTTCTCGTAGGTCTTGCGGTAACCTTCCCAGTCAACACCATGAATCTTAGGGTCGTAGAACTTGTCTTTCACCTGTCGCCATACGTGGTCGAAGAGATACTGGCGCTCCTCGGCTGGCTTATAGTTGAAGTTAGCCTCAAAACTGATGTTCTTGGTACTGAATCCGCTCAGATCCACCTTCTTGATGCTGCTTCCGTTGCAGATAAAGAGGTTCTTCACATCCTTGTCGGTCTGCAGGTTGCCCTGACCTACGCCCTTCATCACGAGCTTGGTAGAACCGTCCTTCAGGTCGTGCTGCCAGAGGTCGTAATCATCCTCGAAGGCAGCCTGATAGTAGAGCTTGTCGCCGTCTTTAGAGAGCACAGCATCGCCCATGTGCGAAGAGTTTGCGGTGAGGCGTACGATTCTGTCTCGGCTGTTTTCGATGTCAAGTTCCAGTGGTTTCACTTTTTCCACCTCTATCTTGCCTGTCTTCTTCTGCTTTTCGTCAGCCTTCTTCTTAGCCTCTTCCTTCTTTTCGTCTTCCTTCTTCTCCTTATCGTCCTTGTTGGCGTCAGCCAGTTCTATCTCTTCCTTGCTCATGTTGAAGCGGTTGTAGGCGTCCAGGTCGAAGAACATGATGTAGGCGTCGTCTTCAGCTCCCCAGCTTCCGTGACTGCGGTAACCGGCTCTGTCGCTCTGGAAGAGCATTGCCTTGCCGTCGAGCACCCATTTGCCGTTGCTGTCGCTGTAGCCCGAATTGGTCAGGTTGTGAACCTCTTTGCCGTCAGCCTTTACCAGCGCAATATCCTGGTTGTTCCAGCCGCCGTTGCCGATATAAGTAGAAAGAAGCCATTTGCTGTCTGGCGACCATTCGAAACTGATGTCTCCATCGCTGTAAGAGTAGACGTATTTGCCGTCGAGCACAGTGCGGATTTCCTTCGATTTCAGATTGACGATGCGGAGTGCAGCGCGGTCTTCGAAGAAAGCCACTTCCTTGCCGTCAGGAGAGTATTGCGGATACTGCGATGTAATGCCTGTTTTCACCAGCTGCTCTTCCTCGATGTCGGTAGCGTAGGTGAAGTTCTTTTCTTTCTCGTTCTTGATTTTAGACTGGTAAATCTGCCATACGCCGTTGCGCTCGGCTGCATAGACCAGGGCTCTGCCGTCTGGCGAGTAACTCAGGTCGCGCTCCTGCTGCGGAGTGTCAGTAATGCGCTTGGTAGTGGTGTATTCCACAGAAGTGACGTATACGTCGCCATGCATCACGAAAGCCACTTCCTTGGCGTCTGGCGAAACAGAAATCTCTGACGCTCCCCAGCTCTTAATCTGACGTACGAGGCTTGGAGCATCATTATCTGTTGTAATGGAGATGTTCACCTTCTGAGGCTCTCCACCTTCCTTCACGGTGTAGATTTCGCCATCATATCCGTAGCAGAGCAGGTCGGCGCTGGATGCGGTGAGGAATCTTACCGGATTGCCTTTGTGATGGGTAATCTGCTTGTCGCTTGAGCTGTTGAGGCTGCGGCGGTAGATATTGAATGTGCCGTCCTGTTCGCTCAGATAGAAGAATGATTTCTCGTCTGATGTCCATACTGGCGAGCGGTCTTCACCGGCAAAGGTAGTCTGCTTGGCAAACTTGCCGTTGCTCTTCAGCCAGATGTCGCGTGCGATAGGCGATTTCTGATGTTTGCGCCAAGGGTCCTCATATCCCTTTTTGTCGTGATAGAGGATGTCGCCGTTCTTGGCGATGCTGATGTCCTCCATGGTGAGGGTAGAGAAGAGTTCCGGTCTTCCGCCCTTGGTGCTTACCTTATATATTTGTGGGAATGTGTTGTCGCCGAAGATGATGCTCTGGGCTGTAGGCTGCAGACTGGCAGAGTAGAGCACATGGTCGTTGTCAGCAAAGGCGATAGGCGTTTCGCTGCCGCTGTTGGTCGTGAGTCGGGTAGGAGCACCGCCTTTCGCATCGATAACGAAGATGTCGAGACTTCCTTCGCGGTTAGACTGGAAGGCAATTTTCTTGCTGTCAGGGCTCCATACAGGATGCGAATCGAAGGCTGCATGGGTTGTGAGCTGTCGTGCTTCACCGCCGTTGACAGAAACACTGTAGAGGTCGCCTTTATAAGCGAAGGCGATGGTAGTGCCATCGGGTGAGATGGCTGGGTAGCGCATCCAGAGCGGATGTTCTTCTGCGCTGGCTGAGAGTGCTGCCGAGAGCAGAGCTACTGAAAAGATTAACTTTTTCATTTGCGTATGTTTTATGTTTCAATATGCGTTATTAAAAATCTCATCTTCTTTTTGGAGCCTGATAGCTGAATCTTGCTCCGAACGGATGCAAAGGTAGTTATTTTTTGCGATATTTAAGCATAAAAATTGAAAAAAGTGAGAAAAAGTTTGGTGTATTCAAAAAATATATGTACCTTTGCAGCCGCAAATAAGTAAAATGGCTAGGCTAACTCTAGATTGCTTGCAAAATGTGTGTTTGCGGTTTATAAAGTTCTGGTTCCGTAGCTCAGTTGGATTAGAGCAACAGCCTTCTAAGCTGTGGGTCTTGGGTTCGAACCCCAACGGAATCACTTTTTTAAGCAAAATGAAACTTATTTGTACAAAAATAGCGTGAGAGAACAATGGTAGTAAGTTACTAATTTATAGGTACTTATCTCCGTTGTTCTTTTTCTGTTTTTAAATATATTTTATCACTTATTCTCCTTTTATGTTCATTTTTTATAAATGGCTGTTTATCAGCATGTTATACATTTGGCGCATTATAAAATCATTAATGTGTGTTACAAATGTGTTATCAAAATGAGCTAATGTGTTACCAAAATAGAGAAGTTGAAATCCTTAATGACCTTGACCTTAATGACCGGAAAAGACCGCTCTCCTCATGATTATTCTCTGAGGTGAGCGGTCGTTTTATTTTATGGTTGAGTCTCCTTATTATAATAAAGTAGGCTCAGTGTTCTTTATTCCATGCAGCTCGTTACTCCGAGCGTGGTAGCGATAGCGGTCAGAATGCTGATGGCTATCTGCAGAATTGTTTTCCAAGTGTTCGCTTTCATCTTTTTAATATTAAGTGTTAAATGTTAAATGTTGACTTTCTTGGGGCGGATAGGCAGGGCTAGGGGCTAGCACCCTAGCCAGTCTATCCTTGGGCTATTCAAGGCCGTCGCCAGTATCGTCCTTGCCGGTAGTGCCGCCGCCTGATTCAGAGCCTTGGCCGTCGCTGCCGGTCTGACCGGTGTTTGAACCGCCTGGGGTTGAACCGCCTGGCGTATTATCCGGAGTGGTTGGGGCGTTGAGGTCAACGTTGGTCTTACCCTCCTTAATCGCCTTGATAACGGCTGCCTGAGCGCTGCGGCTGGCTACGAGATTGAACTCGGCGTCATCGCGAAGGTTCTTAAACTCCTGACCTGGTTCCCACTGAACCTTTACACCGGTGATGTTCTGTGCGGTGAACTTGTCAGCATCCTCAGCACCCTTTGAGGTGAGAAGGAGAGAGAAGTCACCGAGGTCGCCCAGACGGATCTTCTTGCCCTCGAGCAACATCTCACGCATGCAGTCTACGGCGATGTAGAGGATGGCGCTGATGTCAGCTCTCGAATAAACACTACCATGCGAAGTGATGTGCTTGGCAAACTTCTCGATGGTCATGATGTCTGTGTACTGCGAGATGGCGAAAGCGTTCTGCTTCTCAGTCTTTACGAGTTCCAGGTCCTTTGGGTCAGGAGTCTTGCCCTCCTTCTTCGCCTGGTTGATGCGTGACTTAGCCTGGTTGATTTCCAGAAGATTTGCGTTCACGCTACGCATTACGATGCTGTAATTAATCATAGTCGTTTGTAGTATGTTTAGAGTCCATGTTTTGCAACTCCCCAGAACGCCCCGTTCCTGCCGTTTTCGGGGTCTTCATTGATGACCGGCGCCTGCCATCATTTATAACCCGTGTTGGTCTTAAGAGAAGACCCGAGCAAGGCACAAAAGGCTGTTCTTTCGATTGCCGGTGCAAAGATACAACATTTTCGGGCAGAATACAAGCTTTACCCCTAACTTTCTATGTGAGAAAAGTTATAAGTAGCTGTAATACAATAAGTTCTATTGATTTTCTATCTGAACTTTATTGCAAATAACAGAAAATACGCTGAAAAAGTACAATGGAGAACTAGAATAGTAAAGCGGTCATTTCCGGTCATGGTCATTTTCGGTCATTTTTAAAAAGAGTTTGGTCATTTTGAGCTATAGTAAATATAAATAATTATTTATATTATACTATAGATGACCTTTTCTCCCCCCGAAATGAAAATGACCGGAAATGACCATGACCGAAAATGACCAGATTATAATCTTAAAAAAGAGAGAATATAATATGATGCGATGTGAGCTAAAATATTGTGTATTAGTGAAGTATATGCTTTATGTGTGAACTATCTTTAATCTTTTCTGTATAGTAATAATCTACATTCTCTAGTGCGGAATACTGTCCGTTACACCGTTCTACACCCCATTTTTCTGCTTTCTGCTTATCGAATTTTGTCAAAAATATCTACCTTCTGAGCTTATTTTAAGGTCCGAGGAGGGGCATTTTTCACTCCTAGAAGAGGGGTAAACATCTCCCAGAAACCTCTTATTTTGCATTTTTCCGTTAAATAACGTGATAAAATTCTTGGGTTTGCTAACTTTTTATTATCTTTGCTAGTAGATTATAAAATATTGACGTAGCAATAGTCCGGAAAGCTAGAAACTACATAATAACAATACTAAGATGGAAGGCGTAACTTATTGTTGTATAACTATTTAGTTTGTGTATTTTGTGTGTTAGGTGAAGTACATATATTGGGATGTGGATGAAATATATATTTACTTTTCAAATAATAGAATTCGCTTTTTATGCATTTCCCCAATACCTATTTTCAGCGATAAAAAACGGAAAAATCAGAGTTTTCTGATTACATAAACCCGTTTTTTAGCCCATGAATAGCCGATTTTGCACTTTAATTTATGCCCTCATCGAGCAGCTGAAGGAAGAATTCCCGTTAGCTACGATTCATGGTCATAATGAGTTTGCCAATAAAGCCTGTCCCTGTTTTAATGTAAAGAAGGAGTGGGGGAAGTAATGTATAAAAGCAGATAGGGAACGCACGTGCGTTCCCTATTTTATATTATATATGGTACTTATTCTGGTAATGGCGCTTGGATTTTACAGGGGCTCCATGGAAGGAACCGCTGCCCATACCGCTGCCACGAAGACTCTCATGGAAGCCTGAACTACCGCTATATTCACCCCAGCGGGCTCTGATTCTATCTACATAATTAACCGTCTCCGTGCCTCGCATGTAACCATGTTTCACTACCGGATCTGTGTAATAAGCCGGTTGAGAAAGGCGCAGAATATAATCGCGGATCACGCCCCAGTTGTGCGGATTCTGACCATGTTTGCGAGCCAGCGCCATCGCATCTTTGATGTGGAAATGGCCACCATTATAAGAAGCAAGGGCGAAAAGCATGCGCTGGAAAGGGTCGCCCACGTCAGAGAAATGCCCCTGCAGTTCCGCCATATATCTGGCTGCCGCAGCCACATTCGCCTCAGGTTCATGAATCATGCTCATCGGCAAACCCAGATGGGCAGCCGTGCCTGGCATAATCTGCATCAGTCCGCAAGCTCCAGCCCATGACTTCGCATTCGGGTCGAAACAGCTCTCCTGATAACATTGGGCAGCCATCAGCCGCCAGTCCATGCGAGCCGTTCCGCTATAGCGCTGGAAGAGGTGGTCGTAGCGGGAAATAACACCCTTAGAACGGTTCAGGAATGGTGAATAAACGTGGCGGCGCACGCTGGCAGAAGAAAGCAGCCACGATTCTTCCTGCCTGACCTGAGCAATCAGCTTAGGCTTAAACCAGCCGTTCAGGGTGTCGGCAAGACTCTTGTTACCGTTCAGCACAGCCCATTGGGTTCGGGTGCTGTCGGGCGTAACTCCACAGAACAGCAGGTTGCCTCTGGTCTGTTTTCGGGGTAGGGGCACGGCAATCACATCACCTTCTCCCTTCTCCAGTTTGCGCACCATTTCAGCCGTATCCTTACATTCTTCTACACGTAACGACACGCCAATCTGCTGGGCAAACTTCTCGCAGAGCAGATATTGCAGTCCCATTCCGTGGCTGTGGTAATCATAATAGGTAGTAGGGCCGTTAACGGTAAGCATAATGAGCTCACCATTGGCCTGAATATCTTCGAGCGAAAGCCCCTTGCTGGTTGAAGCAGATTTCTTTTCATCGCCATCAGCCCCGTCAGAGTTGTCAGCATACTCCATTTCGCCTACGGGAGTTCCCCATGGCGTAAGCTCCTGCTGCGGTTTCTTGTCGGCACAGGCAGCGAGCAAAAATAGTGCATATAATGCGTATAAATATCCTTTATTCTTCATTTCAGCTGCAAAAGTACGAAATATTTTGCACATAAGTGAGAAATTATTTGTTTATTCTAATAAAAATATGTACTTTTGCAATGTTTTTCAAACAAAATATAGAAATATGTTACGAATAGCAGTACAAAGTAAGGGTCGTCTTTTCGACGACACCATGAATCTCTTAGCAGAGGCTGACATCAAAGTAAGCGCCTCTAAACGCACCCTCCTGGTGCAGTCAAGCAACTTTCCTCTCGAGGTTCTCTACCTTCGTGATGATGATATTCCTCAGAGCGTAGCCTCTGGTGTGGCAGATATCGGAATCGTGGGCGAGAACGAGTTTGTTGAGCGTGGAGAGAATGCGCAGATTATTGACCGTCTGGATTTCAGCAAGTGTCGCCTGAGCCTCGCCATTCCTAAGAAGATTGATTATCCGGGATTGCAATGGTTCAACGGCAAGAAGATTGCTACTTCTTACCCTAACATCCTGCGCAAGTTTATGAAGAAGAACAACATCAATGCCGACATCCATGTCATTACGGGTTCTGTAGAAATCAGTCCGGGCATCGGTTTGGCTGACGGTATTTTCGATATTGTAAGTTCTGGTTCTACTCTGGTCAGCAACAATCTTGCTGAGGTTGAGGTGGTGATGAAGAGCGAGGCTCTGCTCATCGGCAACTGGAACATGGACGAGGAGAAGCATGAGATTCTGAACGAGATGCTGTTCCGCTTCGAGGCTGTACGTTCTGCACAGGACAAGAAGTACGTGATGATGAATGCTCCTAAGGCAAAGGTTCAGGAGATTACAGAAGTATTGCCAGGCATCAAGAGTCCTACGATTATCCCATTGGCTGATGAGGAATGGTGCTCTATCCACACCGTGCTCGATGAGAAGCGTTTCTGGGAAATCATAGGCAAGTTGAAGGAACTCGGTGCACAGGGCATCCTGGTAACACCAATCGAAAAGATGATATTATAATAATGTGTAGTGTTTAATGTGTAATGTTTATTTAGAGACATTATGCGTTAAAAACTAAACATTAAACATTAATAATTAAACATTAATAATAGGAATGAAGGTAATAAAGTATCCTGCAAAGGAGGAATGGAGCGAGATTGTAAAACGCCCACACCTGGATGTTTCGCAGCTGAATGCGACCGTACAAGGTGTACTCGACGATGTGAAAAACCATGGCGACGAAGCCGTGAAGCGTTACGAGGAGAAGTTTGATCATGCCCATCTCGATTCTTTGGCTGTGACTGACGCTGAAATCGAAGAGGCAGAGAAAATGGTTTCTCAAGAACTGAAAGACGCTTTGCACCTCGCCCATCATAACATTGCCGCATTCCATCATAGCCAGAAGTTTGATGGTGTAAAGGTTGAAACTTGCCCGGGTGTAACCTGCTGGCAGAAGAGTGTGGCTATAGAGAAGGTGGGATTGTATATCCCTGGAGGTACTGCTCCTCTCTTTAGCACCGTTCTGATGCTGGCTACTCCTGCCAAGATTGCGGGATGTAAAGAAATAGTACTGTGTACTCCTCCTAATAAAGAGGGCAAGGTGAACCCGGCTATCCTCATGGCGGCAAAAATTGCAGGCGTGAACAGAATCTTTAAGGCGGGTGGCGTTCAGGCTATCGGAGCCATGGCTTACGGTACGGAGAGCGTGCCTAAGATTTATAAGATTTTCGGTCCGGGCAACCAGTTTGTCATGGCTGCCAAGCAGCAGGTTTCCCTGCACGATGTGGCTATAGACATGCCTGCCGGTCCGTCTGAAGTTTGTCTTATTGCCGACGAAACAGCCAACCCTGTGTTTGCTGCTGCCGACCTATTGTCGCAGGCTGAACATGGTTTTGATTCTCAGGTTTTCTTCATTACTACATCTGAAAAGGTGTTGGATGATGTAAAGAATGAAGTTGAAGTACAACTTGAGCGCTTGCCACGTAAGGAGATGGCACAGACCTCGTTAGATAACTCTAAGTTTATCCTCGTGAAGACCGAAGAGGAAGCAATCGACCTCTGCAATACTTATGCGCCGGAGCATCTGATTATCGCCACAGCCGATTACGAGCAGCTGGCAGAAAAGGTAGTGAATGCAGGTAGTGTATTCCTCGGAAACTATGCGTGCGAAAGTGCAGGCGACTATGCAAGCGGTACGAACCATACCTTGCCAACCCATGGTTATGCTTTGGCTTACAACGGAGTGAACCTGGACAGTTATAATCGCAAAATCACCTTCCAGCATCTTACAGAAGAAGGTATTCGTAACATTGGAAATGCTGTAGTGACCATGGCGGAAAATGAGCAATTGGAAGCTCATGCCAATGCGATGAGACTGAGAGTGAACAGTTTGAAACAATAGGGTGAAACGGGGAGTTGTAAAGATACTTCTTAATAGTTTTTGAAAGAAAAATGAAAGAATTGAAAGATTTGTGCCGAGAGAACATCTGGAATCTGGCACCTTACAGTTGCGCACGTACGGAGTTTGCAGGCAGAAATGCCCGCGTCTTCCTCGACGCCAATGAAAACCCATATAATGACCCTTACAATCGCTATCCTGATCCGCTGCAGGTTGAACTGAAGAAGCAGATCAGCAAGATTAAGGGTGTGGCTGAAGAGAAAATCTTCCTGGGCAACGGTTCCGACGAGGCCATCGATTTGGTTTACCGTGTATTCTGCCGCCCGGGCAAGGATAATGTAGTAGCGATTGCACCTACTTACGGAATGTATGAAGTTTGTGCAGACATCAACGATGTGGAGTATCGTTCTGTATTGCTTGATGAAAATTATCAGATTTCTGCCGGAAAACTCCTGGCAGCCTGTGATGAACAGACAAAGGTTATCTGGTTCTGCAGTCCGAACAATCCTACGGGCAATCACATCAACCGCGAGGCAATCGTAGAGGTGTTGCAGAAATTCCAGGGTATTGTCATCATCGACGAAGCCTACAGCGATTTCTCTTCGGAGCGCACATTCCGCAGCGTGCTCGACAGATTTCCCAACATGATTGTGCTCAACACCATGAGTAAGGCATGGGGCTGTGCAGCCCTCCGTTTGGGAATGGCTTTTGCGAGCAAGGAGATTGTTGACCTATTTAATAAGGTGAAATATCCTTATAACATCAATCTGCTTACTCAGGAGCATGCGCTGGAAGTGATGAAGAATCCGCTGAAGGTTGACGAATGGGTAAAGAACATCCTGCAGGAGCGTTCTAAGGTAATGGTTGCATTCCTGGATCTGCCTATCTGCGAGAAGGTTTATCCTACTGATGCAAACTTCTTCCTGGCTAAAATGACCGACGCCAACGCCATCTATAATTATCTGGTGGCACAAGGCATTATCGTAAGAAACCGCAACAAGGTTCAGTTGTGCGGCAACTGTCTGAGAATTACGATAGGAAACAAGAGCGAGAATGCTGAATTACTCGGTGCTTTGAGACAGTACTAAATTATTTTGGGAAAATTCAGTATATAATATGAAAGAGGGTGAGTCATAAATATATGATTCACCCTCTTTTTAGCATTTATCTTCTTCTGCCTCTACCTTCATTTCTTCCTTGATTTCCACGACCTTGATTTCCACGACCGCCGCGTTCGTTCTTATCCCCGCTATTATAACGGTTCTTGCGATTGTGGTTGTCGTTGTCGAAATTAGGGTTGAAACTCTTTTTCTTCTTGTCCTTGAAGAAGCCGGCACCCTGGTCTTTCTGATTTCTCAGCTCGGCTCTGGCCGCTGCTACGGCATCACGGATGTTGGCATTCGAAGGCTTACCTGATTTTAGAGATTTTCCGTTATTCAGGTATTTCTCCTCATCATAGCAACCCACATTGCCATATCCCTTTGGGGCAAAGCGGTCAGACGCATTTCTGCCACGGCTTTTTCCTGCATTCGGTTCAGAAGCATTTCTGCCAGCTCCACGCTTGCCTTTAGCACCTTTTCCTACACCTGGATTATCGTATGTAGAGCCTATCGCCTTATCGTCATAATGCGTCTTCTTACCCTTGAAACTGCCACCCATGCTCTTCCTGTCGTAGAGTTTGTCGATGAGGTCGGCTCTGCCTATCCGGCGAAGTTCACTCTCGATGGCGCGGCGCTCTTCAGGCTTGTACCAGAAGAAGAACATGCGCTGGGCAAGCTTCTCTTTCTGAGTCTTGGCGCTGAAGACCGGCTCCAGGGTGTAAGGATCGTACCCCGTGTACCAGGTCTCGGTAGAAATGGTCATAGGAGTAGGGGTGAAATCCTGCACCTGCTCCAGATGGAAATCCAGTCCCTTCGTAATGACGGCAAGCTCGGCCATGTCTTCTTCATGACAGCCCGGATGCGAACTGATGAAGTAAGGAATGATCTGCTGGTTCAGACCTTCTTCCTTGTTGATCTTGTCGAAGATGCGCTTGAACTCGTAGAAGAGGTCGAACGATGGCTTGCGCATGAACTTCAAGACCTCCGGACTCGTATGTTCGGGAGCCACCTTCAGTCGGCCGCTCACGTGCTTGGTAATCAGTTCGCGCGTGTATTCTCTAGCCGCCTGATTCACCTTTTCGTCCTTGCTCTTATGCAGCAGAAGGTCGTAACGCACACCACTACCAATGAAGCTCTTCTTGATTCCCGGCAAAGCATCTACAGCATGATAAATCTCCAGAAGCTTGCTGTGGTCGGTATTGAGGTTCGGACAAATCTGAGGGTTTATACACGACGGGCGCTTGCAAACTTCGCAGGCTTTCTGATTCTTGCCGTGCATTCCGTACATGTTGGCAGAAGGACCGCCCAAATCGCTCAGATAGCCCTTGAAATCAGGCATCTCGATGATTTTCTTCACCTCCTTCAGAATGCTCTCCTTGCTGCGGCAAACCACGAATTTTCCCTGATGGGCAGAAATGGTGCAGAAAGAACAGCCGCCGAAACAGCCACGATGAAGGTTCACGGAGAACTTGATCATCTCGTAGGCAGGAATGGTCTTGCCCTTGTATTTAGGATGAGGCAAACGCGTATAAGGCAGGTCGAAAGCCGCATCCAGTTCCGCGGTAGTCATCAGCGGGAAAGGCGGATTTACCACTACATATTTGCCGTCAACTTCCTGAATCATGCGCTGAGCATGCATCTTGTTGGCTTCTTCCTCCAGATGGCGCACGTTCTCAGCCTGTCCCTTCTTGTTGTGGAGACATTCTTCGTGGCTGTGGAGGATGATGTCGTCGTCCTTGAAACCGCCCGGAATCTCACTTTCCTTGCAGTAGAAAGCCACCTGCGGCATTTCGTGGATTTGGCTAAGCGTCTTGCCTTCTGCAAAGGCATTGGCTAGTTCTACGATAGAACGTTCACCCATTCCGTAGAGAATGAGGTCGGCGCCCGAATCGCAGAGAATGCACTTGCGGAGCTCGTCTTTCCAATAGTCGTAGTGGCTGATGCGGCGCAACGAAGCCTCAATACCGCCTAGTGCTACAGGTACGTCGGGAAAGAGTTTCTTCAGTATCTGCGTATAGACGATAGATGGATAGTCGGGGCGCATGTCGTGGCGGGAGTCGGGACTGAAAGCGTCCTCGCTACGCATGCGGCGGTTGGCCGTGTAGCGGTTCACCATCGAGTCCATGGCGCCCGGAGAAACACCAAAGAAGAGGCGAGGGCGACCGAGTTTCTTGAAGTCTCGGAAATCGCCGTGCCAGTCGGGCTGGGGAACGATGGCTACCCGATAGCCATTGGCTTCCAGTATTCGTCCGAGGATGGCAGGGCCGAAGGATGGGTGGTCAACGTAAGCATCTCCTGAAAAGAGGATGACGTCGAGTTCGTCCCATCCGCGCAACTCGCATTCTTTCTTGGTGGTAGGTAAGAAATCTGTTAACTTATAATCCATTCAATATTTTTTAATCATTTACTGCGTCTGGTTCTGCATCAGCTGCAGCCTCAGCCTGCTTCTTGTCTTTCCAGTCAACGTAGAGCAGAACGAGGTTGTGAAGACCGAGCGCCTTCATGTTCTGATTGTAGATGACGTCGAGACAGAGATCGAGCAACTCCTTATCCTTGATGTCGCTGCTCTCGAGGAGTGAACGCACATTGAATTTCAGTTTATCGAGCACTTCCTCGTCGATAATGCCGTTGCTGTCTACGAGGTTGCGGAGTAACTGATACTTTTCGATGGTCTCTAAATGCTGGTCGCTCACTTCGATAGAGCGAGTGCCAGACTGGTTGGCTTGAATCTTATACATAAGCTTAAAATTTTTTATCTGTTTTACTTTGAATTTAATCTGTCAGAAATTTGAGAATGCCGAGCAACACGCTGGTGCGGGTTCTTTCGTCGATGATGCATTCCAACGGGAATCCCATGACGAAGCTGCGGTAAGTAGTGCTCTTGTAGGCAACCGCCGCACTCGTTCCCGTATCGTATTGCATCGCCGTGAAGGCGTAATTGCCAACCGGGTTCAATATCTCGGGATGGGTTGCCGCATAATGCTGGGCATTCAGCTCGTTATAATAGCTGAACTGCAGACCTAAACCCTTGACGTTAGGCGAAGTGTAGACAATACTGTCTCGTTCTGTTACGGTTGAATCTTCGGGATTGATGTCCCTGGTGATGACCGTAGAACCTGTAGGCTCATAGCTGAGTTTCAGAATATCGCTCAGGAACGCCTGTTCCTCTTCAGTCTGCATGTCGCTTCCGGTGTAAGAACCGCTTATCAGGATTCTGCCGCCTTGGCTGGCGTATTGCCTGATGCTGTTCTGCAGGGCAGGCGTGAACGACTTGAAGAAGGCGTGAGTATAGCCGTCATGGCGCTCCAGTCCGTTGATGAGGTCAACTGCCTGATAGTTCTTCATCTGAACCCTGCCGCTGGCGATGACTTCGCTCGAACAGCTGGAAATATTATATTTGCCCGAAGCTGCAATACTTGTAGCATGCGCCTGAACGTAGTTGAAGTCGTTGCCTGCCACAAACTTGCCAATCATTTCGTTGCCGCTGAAACCGAGTCCGAAACTGGTTTCGTTGCCCATTCTGCTTCTGTCGAACACCTGTTGCTTGCCGCTCCATCCCGCCGTCAGTCCGTAGCTTACGCCCGGATCCTGATTGAGGTCGAATCCCTGCTTTTCCTCATCGTCCACGACCTGCGGAGAGGCAAGGCGATGGAAATTGTTTACGATGAGCACAGACTTGCTGGCAGCAGGATTATAGAGCACAGAGAGGGTTTCGGTGGTGAAACTTTCTCCTCCTGCATTAACCGCAGCCACCTTAAAATGGTAAAGCTTGCCCGGTTCCAGCTGCATCTGGCAGCGGGTGGTGTTCACGATGGTTCCGTTGTCAAAACCGCCTTGTCCCTCAGCTTTATAAATAATGTAAGAAGTAGGGCGGGCAGATGGTTCCGTCTTGTCCAGCTGGGCTGTCCATGAGAGTAGGGCAATACCTTGGTTCTGCGTAACGCTGAAGTTCTGCGGAGCCAGCGGCTGGACCACGTATCGGGTTCCATGATTGCTGTTTACGAATCGCAGGATAGTTTTGTAGATGGAGCGTGCGATATAGAACTTTCCGAGCGGATCCTGAGCAATTCTCATGTCAGGGAAATTCTGATGTGAAAGCATTTCGAGAATAGCCGACGGAACTTCCGGCAGACGGGTTTCAGAATAGTTTCTGTCCCATAGGTAGCGTTTGCCGAATTCTCCGAACTGAGCCGTCAGATCCGTAACGAGATTATCACGCAGAGCCCTGGCGAAATCCTTGGATGTGAATCTTGAGATTCCGCTGTTCAGCATTCCGTCATTATAATCTGTAGTGCAGATAGCAAGGGCTCCAAAGGTAGATTTTCCGTCCTTATTATAACCCGCATCACTATGAAGTGCCAGCGAGAGTTCTATAGGCACGTGCTTGCCATTTTTGGCAGGCATGTACACCGAACCGCCGCCCAGCCAATTGGTCATCAGCGAACGGGTGTTGATGTCGTCGGCGTAATCATTTTCTCCCTTTCTGCCTCCATAAACCTTATAAGGAGCACCAGCCCATTGGGCGTAGTATCTGGCTCCTTCCAGGCAACGGGGCAATCCACTGGTATAACCGCCACGCTCTATGTTTCCCATGCCGCCGCCAAAGCGGACAGCATCTGTAGTTACTACTCCACGGCGTGAAGCCTTGTTGGTGCAGACCACGCGGTTGAACTCGTTGCAGCCCTTGTCGAAATCGAAGGTGCCCAGATAAACCCAGGTGCCTCCGCCCATGCGCTGGTTAACGGAAAACTCCGTGGCTTCGCCCTTGTGATAAACGATGTATTTTGCATCGCTCACGCTCTTAGGGAGCGACTGGTAGCTTACGTAGACTGCGTATTTGCCGGCTTCCTTGAAACGGGGCTGGTAGCTTACCTGGCTGGTTTTCTTGCGCTTGGTAGCCTTCGCCTGTCTCACGGTTCCCATGCGGAACGGATTTTCCCCATCTTTCAGTCGGGAGCGGTTGGCAAAACCGAGCGAATCACAGTTTTTCCATCGTTTGCTCGCCTCCTTTTCGAAATAATAAACCGACTTGACATCATCATCATTATCGATGACGATTTCGTTCGTCTGCCAGTCTCTTTCGCGGGGTGTGAAGACGATGGCTCCCGCATTCTGGAGCATCGGGATGAGGTAGGGCACGACGATGGTTTGGGTAAAGAGATCTTCGTTTGTGCAAAACAGGTTAGGGCGTTGCCATTTCCATACATCTCTGTCGGCATAATAATACCGTCCGTGCGAGGCCCATAGCGAAAGGTGCCTATTCTGTAGTCCTGCCGTAACGAAATAAGGGCGGGAAACATTAAACACCCATGGGTCGCCGTCATAATTTATGCCTTGCCATGCGCCGCTGTTAGCCTCGTCGTAGATAGGAAAAAACGATTTGCCGTTAGCCTGAAGCGAAGCTCCAGCGGCTAACAGCAAACTGCTTATCAAACAATATGTTATGTTTTGGTGTTTCACTTTACGAATACTCCTTCTTTAATAGCTGACTAAACCGTTATCTTCTTAACGTTTAATCAATATTTCCGATTGTGAACTTCTCCGGTTTCTTTCCTTTGAAATCCTTGAAGTACAACTTGATTTCACGCATGTCTTTGTCAACATCTCCTGACGGGATAATCTGCCTGGTGCATTGGATGACCTTCTTCTCATAGTCAAGCCCATAGAGATGGATAGGCAGATGCGCCTTGAGGGCTATGAAATAGAATCCCTTTTTCCATTCCGGGTTGAGCGAGCGGGTACCTTCGGGCGTAATGCACAGTCCGAAAGCCTTCCGCTTATCCGCTTCTGCAGCCAGATTATCCGTCATGCTAGTATGTTTGCTTCTCCACACAGGAATACCTCCCATCTTTCTGAAGATAGGACCTAGCGGCCAGAAGAACCATTCCTTTTTCATGAGGAAATTACATTTGATTCCCTCAGCATGGGCAAAGAGCTGGCCCAGTATCAGATCCCAGTTGCTGGTGTGCGGAGCCATGCAGATAATATACTTTTCAGGAAGCTCCTGGGTGATAATTTTCTTATAGCCCAAGCGCTTATACAATATCCATTGACAAATTCCTTTTACCATATATATAAATAGGTGTATTTCCTGATTCTGATGATGAAAGGATTATGCCAGGTTTGAAATCTGGTCGATGATTTCGCTCACCTGCTTGTTGAAGTCGACTGTGAGTTTCTTATAATATTCACCCTTCGTGATTCCCGGTTCCGGGTGAGACACGCGGCTGATGTAATCGCCGTTGATCATGACGATAGCTGAAAGAATGCCATCCACATCTTCCTGTGTAGGCTTACCATTATACAAAGATGCAGCTACTGTTTCGGCGAAAAGTTCGCTTGTAATGTAGTTGATCGTGCGCTTTAAATCTCTTTTATTAGCCATAATTCTTTTCTCCTAATTAATGATTAATTAAAAATATCGCTCAAAGATAATCATTTTCTTTGAAATAACATCATTTTTTCGGAAAAAATGTATCTATTAACGCATTTTTAGCATTTTTCTTTCCGTATCTCGCAGAAAAGAGTTATTTTTGCAGATGTTTTTGAAGTTTCAACTAATTAAAATAAAAACGAATTATGGAAAAAAGTGCATTGCAGATTGCAAGAGCTGCTTATCAGCCAAAATTGCCTAAGGCTCTCCAGGGCCCAGTAAAGGCAGTTGAAGGTGCAGCAACACAGTCAGTAGGTAATCAGGATGAAATCAAGGCGTTGTTCCCTAACACTTATGGAATGCCTGTTATTACATTCGAGGCAGGTGAGGCTAAGGAACTTCCTGCTTTCAACGTAGGTGTTATCCTCTCAGGTGGTCAGGCTCCTGGCGGTCACAACGTGATTTCTGGTCTCTTCGACGGTGTGAAGTCTCTCAACCCAGCTAACAAGCTCTATGGTTTCATCCTCGGTCCTGGTGGTCTCGTTGACCATAAGTACATGGAGATTACTTCTGAACTCATGGACGAATACCGCAATACTGGTGGTTTCGACATCATCGGTTCCGGCCGTACCAAGCTTGAGAAGGAAGACCAGTTTGAGAAGGGTATTGAGATTCTTCGTGAACTCGGCATCAAGGCACTTGTCATCATCGGTGGTGACGACTCAAATACCAATGCTTGCGTTCTCGCAGAATACTATGCTGCCAAGAAGTATGGCGTACAGGTAATCGGTTGCCCTAAGACTATCGACGGCGACTTGAAGAACGAGCAGATTGAAACTTCTTTCGGTTTCGATACAGCCTGCAAGACATATTCTGAGCTCATCGGTAACATCGAGCGCGACTGTAACTCAGCACGTAAGTACTGGCACTTCATCAAGCTGATGGGTCGTTCAGCATCTCACATTGCTCTTGAGTGCGCTCTCCAGACTCAGCCAAACATCTGCTTGATTTCTGAGGAGGTAGAGGCTAAGGAAATGTCACTCGATGATGTTGTTACTTATATTGCAACTGCAGTAGCTAACCGTGCTGCTGAGGGCAATAACTTCGGTACTGTTCTCATCCCAGAGGGCCTGATCGAGTTCATCCCAGCTATCAAGAAGCTCATCGCAGAATTGAACGAGGTTCTTACAGACCCTGCAACAGGCGAGAGCCGTGAGTTTGCAAGTGCTGAGGAGCAGATTGCATTCGTTAAGGGTGCCATCGCTAAGGACAACCTCGCAGTTTTGGAGTCTTTGCCAGCAGACGTAGCTCGCCAGCTTTGCCTCGACCGCGACCCTCACGGAAACGTACAGGTTTCTCTCATCGAGACAGAGAAGTTGCTTTCTCGCATGGTAGCTGAGAAGTTGGCTGCATGGAAGAAGGAAGGCAAGTATGTAGGTAAGTTCTCTGCTCAGCATCACTTCTTCGGTTACGAGGGACGTTGCGCAGCTCCTTCTAACTACGATGCTGACTACTGCTACTCACTCGGTTTCAACGCTTCACGCCTCATCGCTAACGGCAAGACCGGTTACATGTCAATCATCAAGAACACAACAGCTCCTGCAGCAGAGTGGATTGCAGGTGGTGTGCCAATCACTATGATGATGAACATCGAGCGTCGTAATGGTGCTAACAAGCCAGTTATCCGCAAGGCTCTCGTTGAGCTTGACGGCGCTCCATTCAAGTTCTTCGCTTCTAAGCGTGATGAGTGGGCTAAGGAAACAGCTTACGTTTATCCAGGTCCTATCCAGTACTGGGGTCCTTCTGAGGTTTGCGACCAGACCACAAAGACTCTCCAGTTGGAGCAGGCTAAGTAAAAAATAGAATAAATATTTTTTTATATGTCAACAAGACGAACGGCTTCTTCACAGAAAAAGAGTGCCATGGCGAGAAAGAAAACTCCTCGGCGTGGCGGCTCCCGTGGTAGAAGGCGTTCGTCTTCTTTTTTACAACGCTATCCCCGTTGGGCGTGGTGGATAGGCGGAACGGCTGTTATCGTGCTCTATGTCTTTCTGTTCTATCATTTCTTTGTGGGTCCAACAGGTTTCCGCTGGCGTGCGCTTTATGGAGATGCAGAATATCCTGAAGGTTACGAGATTCACGGAATTGATATTTCCCATTATCAGGGCAAGATAGACTGGGAGCAGCTCAAGAATGCGATGATCAAGGGTTGTCCTGTGCGCTTCGTCATCATCAAGAGTACGGAAGGTTCTTCACGGCTGGATGAGAATTTCCGCGAAAACTTCAATCAGGCTCGCGATTTCGGCTTCATCCGGGGTGTTTATCATTTCTGGAGCAATAAGTCGACGGCACGTGAACAGGCTTATTATTTCCTAGACCAGGTTCATCTTACGGATGGAGATTTGCCTCCGGTACTGGATATTGAACATAAGCCGGCAGAAAAGAGTGTGGAGGATTTCCAGCGTGACGTGCTTACCTGGCTGCATATTGTAGAGGATAAGTATCATGCTAAGCCTATCATCTACACCTATTATAAATTCAAGGAGCAATATCTGAGTGCGCCTGTCTTCGAAGATTATCCTTACTGGATAGCCCACTATTATGTTGACAAGGTTCAGTATAAGGGCAAATGGAAGTTCTGGCAGCATACGGATGTGGGCAAGTTGCCGGGCATTAAAGGCTACGTAGATTTCAATATTTACAACGGCAGTTATTATGAGCTCAAGCAGCTCTGCATAGGAAGCAATAATAATGAAAAGAAATTCATGGAATAAAGGTTGGACTTTTGGCAATATGCGAAAATCCAACCTTTATTCGTATGTTTTAATCTGATATTTCTGATTTCAGATTTTTCGTTCTGAATGTTTAGAATCAGAAAAGAATCTTTATGAACCTAAAACAAGGCAGGCCCAATTGTTGTCAATCTGTCTGTTTATTTCATGCATTCCCAGTTCTTCTGCTTTCTCCAGGAGTACAGGAATATCTTCTTCGTAGAAGCCGCTCAGGACCAGGGTTCCGCCGATGTTCATCACGCTACGGAAAGCGCGCATGTCGTTGAGCAGAATGTTGCGGTTGATGTTGGCTAAAACCAGGTCGAAAACGCCGCTGATGTGGTTGATTACCTGACTGTTGCCAAAGAGTACTTCCATGTTAGTTACGCCGTTGAGCACGGCATTATGCTTGGCATTTTCCACGCTCCACTCGTCAATATCGTAGCCTACCACGTCTTTCGCTCCGAGTTTTGAGCAGGTGAGGGCAAGGATTCCCGTACCCGTTCCGCAATCCAGAATGCGCTTGGTTCTGATAGGCATGTGGAGCAGCTGGGAAATAATCATGCGTGTGGTTTCGTGGTTTCCTGTTCCGAACGCCAGTTTCGCCTCAATACCTATTTCTATCATGTCGGGTCTGTTGCTCGTATCGGGATAGAGTTCGGGATGTTTCGCATCGTAAATCACCACCTGGTTGTCCACATAAATTGGTTCGAATCCCTGTTCTTCCCATTCCTGGTTCCAATCCTTGTCTTCTGCATCTTTCACCTCGTAGGTAATTTTCGTATCCCCGATAGGGAAATCAGCAATATAGGCATCCAGCATCTCCTTGTCGAAGAGTTCTTTCTGCACATACGCTTCCAGTCCGGTTTCTGTTTCTTCAAAAGATTCAAATCCGGCTTCGGCTGCACCATCGGCAAGCAGATCCTGAGAGGCCTGCATCAAGTCGGCAGTCGTTTCAATAGTGAATGTTGCTACTAAATATTTCATATTTAATTTGTATTAATTTCTTGTCTAAAAACGCCTTCGAATGTTCAAAAAAGCTAGATTTCTTTTAAATCTTCTGCAAAATTATAAAAAAATAGGGGAAAACCTACAATAATTTAGGGAAATTCTGTATTTTTGCATAAAGATAAGCAATATTTTTGCATCCAGATTATTATATAATCAGAAAAAGGCTCTTTCGGGAGACTTCTTCCTGATGATTTAAGATGATTCGGGAAGAGAAAAATGAAGAAAGAAAAAGAGAAAAAATAAATAGGAGAACAGAAATATGAAAAGAAAGTATCTTCTTGCAGTCCTTATCGCAACTGCGATGCCACTCACTTCGATGGCACAGGACGATGACCTCTACTTCAATCCGAAGAAGGAGGCCAAGGAAAAGGCTGAAAAACGGGCTCAACTCCAGCGCCAGTATGCTGAGCAGCGGGCTCGTAGAGATAGTATTTACCGTCTGTTTTGGAGCGGAAGCAACCGTTCGGTAGATGAATACAACCGGGGCGGAAGAATCTTCAGCCATTATGAGAATGTAGGGAAAGATTCCCTGGGCAACGACATCATCCAGTTCCATGTGGGCAAGGGTGTAGCGCCTGACAGCATTTATGATGATGCTTACTTCGCCCAGAAGTATGCTGACAGGGATGAGGATTTCGTTCGCACACGCGAGATGAGCCGTTGGGATGGCTTCTATGATCCATGGTTCTACGATTATTATGGTTACGGTCCATACTATTGGCGCAGCCGCATGTGGGGCTGGCACAATCCATGGCGCTACGGCTATTATGCCGGCTGGTATGATCCTTGGTTCGATCCTTGGTACGATCCATGGTATTATGGCTATTGCGGATGGTATGGTGGCTGGTACGACCCTTGGTATTATGGCTGGGGCGGCTACTACAACCCTTGGTATTGGGGCGGTCCGATATACGGACATGTTAGTTATGGCGGACGTAATTCGGGCGGTTACGCCGGAAGCAGAACTTTCCGTTATAATGGCGATAAAGGCTATGCTGGCAACAGTACTTACCAGAGCAACAGAAACCGTAATTTCGGCGGTCGTATAAACGATAACGGCCGTTACAATAACGTTCGAAACAACAATAATAATACCAACAACTTCGACCGCAGCAACTTCGGTGGATTCGGAAACCGTAGTGGAGCAAGCTTCGGAGGCGGAACGCATTCCGGTGGCGGAAGCTTTGGCGGCGGAGGAGGTAGCTTCGGAGGCGGTAGCCGTTCCGGTGGCGGCGGCTTTGGCGGAAGAAGATAGTCGCTTTTAAAGTTTAAAGTTAATAGTTTATAGTTAATAGCTAGGGCTTTGTTCTGAGGATGAAGACATTTTTCGAAAAATGAAGAGGTTTATCAGAAAATGAAGCCTTTAAGAATTAAGTGAAGAATTAAGAGATTATGAAGAATTTAAAATATTTATTCCTGGCTTCTTTGGGACTCATGTCAGCCCCAATGTTGGCTCAGGAAACTTATCAGGATACTAAGTTTGCAGAGAATTCCCTTACGGGAACTGCACGCTATGTAGGTATGGGTGGAGCTATGGAAGCCTTGGGCGCAGATATTTCTACCATCTCCAGCAACCCTGCCGGTATTGGTCTGTTCAGAAAGAGCATGGCCAGTCTATCGGCTGGCGTTGTGGCTCAGCCTGGAGCTGATACAGAACTCAACTTCGATAAGACTCCGTTCGGCTTCGACGGAAAGAAATCGGTTCCTAGTTTCGACCAGATCGGTTTCGTATGGGCTGCAACAAATGGCGATTCGAATGTAAAGCTCAACTTCAGTTTCAACTACCACAAGAGCACCAATTTCTCTCAGATTCTTTCTGCAGCCAATTTCCTCAACGGAGCATCTCAAACCAAATGGGCTTCTGCAAAAACGGCTTACGCTAAAGAGTTGGATGAGAAACATGGTAAAGATGCAGGCGATCAGGTTTGGAATGCGGTAGACGCCAACTATAATGCGTTGATGGGCAAAGACGAGGATGGAAACCAAATGACCTACGATGGTCGTTCGTTCCTCTTTGGTCAGTATCAGAAGGGCTACATAGGCGAATATGATTTCAATATTAGCGTGGGCTTCAACGACCGCGTATGGTTGGGCTTCACCTTGGGCATTCATGATGTTCATTACCGCAACAATTCTGTTTATACAGAGAATTATGTGGCTGATAAGGAGGCTTATGGAACAGCTTGGGAAAGCCAGCGTATCACGGGTACCGGTTATGATGCAAAACTGGGTGTTATCTTCCGTCCGGTAGAAGATTCTCCTTTCCGTATTGGTGCTTACGTCAATTCGCCTGTATTCTATGATTTGTCGATGGATGGAACAGCTGATCTTGAACTCGTTGACAAGAACTTGACGGATGAAAACGGCAATTATGCTGATGCCGGAAAAACAAACAGTTCCAGCCTCGATTATCGTCTGAACACGGCTTGGAAGACTGGTATCAGTTTGGGTCACACCATTGGCGGCAATCTTGCTCTGGGCGCTACTTACGAGTATGCATGGTACAATCACATGGATAATCGTGTGAAGGATGGCGGTTATTATGATGGTTATTGGGATGAATATTATGAAACCAGTTCTAGCGATGAAGTCATGAATGACCACACCAAGCAGTCGTTGCAAGGCGTGAGCACGCTTAAACTGGGTCTGGAATATAAGCCGATTAATATGTTGGCGCTCCGTTTGGGTTACAATTACGTTTCTCCGATGTTTAAGGAGAGCGCAGACCGCGACCAGACCATTCCTTCTCAGGGAACAATCTACGCCACTTCTACAGATTACACAAACTGGAAGGCGACTAACCGATTTACGGCCGGCGTAGGTTTCAACTACGAGAAGCTTTCTATTGATGTGGCTTACCAGTACAGCTGTCAGAATGGCGACTTCTATCCATTTGCTGCTTGGGAGAGCCTTGGTGCGAATGCAGCTCCTGTAACCAAGGTTGACAACAAGCGCCATCAGTTGTTGATGACAGTTGGCTATAAGTTCTAAAATGTGAAGGTAGGGGAGTTATTGATTAAATAATGTGAAATCCCTAAGAAAATGCCCGTTTTTAGAAAAAAAGTTGGGAAAAAGTTTGGTAGTTTCATATAAAAACCCTACCTTTGCAATCAAGAAGTCGAGATGATTTCGTGTCATAGGTTAGATTTAGTTTGAGATGCTGATGTATCTCATTCTCTTAAAAATATTAGTTTTTTTAGTGGTTAATTTAGTTTTAGTAAGTATGTTTAGGGTCTGTTGTGAAACAGGCCCTATTTTTGTTTGACTAGCATGTGTGTTGTCTAATGGGTGCAAGTCCCTAACGAGCCCTAGTAGTGGGAATCGTCTAGCCAGAGAGACAAGGGTGTCCGTGGTGACGCGGAATCTGAAAGAAGTCAGCGG
>NZ_CDRSSE010000042.1:0-34353 GCF_977051555.1 Segatella sp. | reverse complement strand
GCGGAAAGGCAAAGCCCGAGCTTGTGAAAGTTTGGGCTTTGTTGTAAATAAAAATGTTTTTTAAAGATTTCGTATCTGTGAAAAGGCAAAAAATAAAAAGGGGTGCGTCACAGACTTATGACACACCTTCATAAATATTTGTAGTAACAGATTGTTACTACCTTCAAACCCATATACCCCCTCAGGAAAAAACTGTAATAACTGAAATTGTAATTACCGTAATACAAATAATCTTCAAAAATCCTTGGTTGTTTCAAAAACATTTGTCCTATGTACAAGGTGTGAAATACCTTGGCTACTCCTTTTATGTGATGAAAGGCAAATGCCCACTCACTGTGCATGCAAAAGCCAAAGCCAAGATGAAAGCCAAACTCAAGGAGTTGACTTCCCGAAGCAATGGTTGGGGATATGCTAAGAGGAAGCAAAAACTTGAAGAGTACATAAAGGGTTGGGTAAGTTACTATCACCTTGCCAACATGAAACGTTTTCTCATAGAGATGGACGAGTGGTTAAGGCGACGGCTACGTATGTGTATATGGAAGTCGTGGAAGAGGGTGAAAACGAAAGTTGCCAACTTGGTAAAGTGCGGTATTGACAAATACCAAGCTTACTTGTGGGGCAATAGTCGTTTGGGTTATTGGCGCATAGCCGGCAGTTATATACTAAGCCGTGCTATAACCAACGAAAAGTTGAGCATGGCAGGCTATGCTACATTGATGGGGGCATACATCGAGTGGCACCAAAAATAGGAACCGCCGTATGCGGAACCGCACGTACGGTGGTGTGAGAGGTCGGAAAACGAAAGTGGGAGAAAAACTACTTCGTTTTCCTCCTACTCGATTTAATAAAGTGTATCTCGACATCTATTCGTTACATTCTGATATGTATATGTCGGAAATATGATATTCAGTGCTTGTAGCTTGTCTTATTCAGTATAGCTTGGATTCTGATAAGCTGCCTTTTCCTCAGCAGACATCTGGAGCGCATCAATCTGTCCCTGTGGAATAGGACGGAGATACTTCTCTGGAGTGATGAGAACACGCTCCCAAGTCTGAGGAGTATGATCGCCTGGATTAAGACCGCAGATGGTATAAGTGCCAGCAATCTGCTTCCATGTCTGAGTGCGGACGAGGTCCCACCAACGGTAACCTTCGCCGAAGAACTCACGTGAACGCTCTGCCAAGATATACTCTATGGTGATATTCTGAGGTGTAGCATCCTTCATCTGCTGACTGTAGTCTGCTATCTTCTTGCACTGGCGGTTGTTGTCGTATGTCCAGACACCAGCACGACCACGTATCTCGTTAATCAAGTTGCGGGCGGTCCAGTTGCCAGATGTTGTAGCACCCTTTACTGCTGCCTCGGCAGCGATGAAGTAAAGTTCAGAGAACTTCAATACTGGGTATGGACGAGGACTATCACCATTAGGCTTACCCAATGTGTTGCCATTGTCTGAACGGTAGATACCGTTCTTCCAGTTGTTCAACCATGCATAACGGCTGATACCACTTGCTGCGATAACCCAGTCGGCACGACCTGGAAGTACTCCTGCACCTACATTGCTGTAGCCGGCAGCCTTGGTTCCGTCACCAGCTGCATTATTCACGCCTTTCTGTGGATAAACAATGCCTGCTGCTTCGCTGTCATCGATGAAGGTAAGGATAGAATCCTGTGCATTTACAGGCAGGTTGTTGGCATTATATGCTGTGCCAGTGATTGCGCCCGATTTATCCCAGTTGCTGCGGAACTGATAAGCGAAGGTTCCGTCGAAACGAGAGTCCATCTTCTTTTCTGCAAAGGTCTTGGTCATGACTTCAATAGGGGTAGCCATCTGCTTCCAAGGACGGTCCTTACCCTGGACTGCCTCACGCTGAACGGAACGGAATGCATTATTTACTTCTTTTCCATCTTTGTCTTTTTCTGTCCAAACACCACCAGGTTTTTTGCATGTCTCCAAGAAGGTGTAATCCCAACGGCACATCCAACGGGCGAAATTACCTGGTGAATTACCATTTGCCCAGTCGAAGTTGGTACCACCGTCATAGTAGTTGTTAGACTCGTTATGGTCTGCATAGAGCAAAATCTCGTTGTTGCGGTCGTTAGTACCCACGTTAACCATATAGAATGATTTCTGCAAACCAAATCCTGCAGGATTGTTGATGGCTTCTACTGCGATATTGTATGCCTGCTGGAAGTACCATGCTGCATCATGACCATCAGGGTCTTGACGGTCGCATTTTGGATAGGTTGGAATGTTGTTTGGATTCTGCAACCACCATCCGTATGTCAGATAAGCCTTAGCCAATACCAGACGAGCTGCTGTCTTGGTGACACCACCAGTTACTCGACCTGCATCTGGAAGCTGCTCGATGGCTGTCTTCAAGTCTGGGAATACAGCCTTGGTATAAACCTCAGGTACGGTATTACGGGTAGAAGTACGGGTAGCATTGATGTTGAACTTCAACTCGCCGGCACCCAAATCCAATGGAACACCACCGAATGTCTGAACCAACTCGAAGTAGTCTAATGCACGGAAGAAACGTGCCTCCGACAACAGACTCTCTGAGATGCCTGCTTGTGAACCATTCTCAATCACTCCACTTGCCGTATTGATGTCAGAGAAGGCTACGCCCCACAATACATCCGCACGGCAGTTGCTTGGGTTCAGAATCTGCTCTGTCATATCGATAGGCAAATCGTTTCCGTTACCACCATGTCCGTAGGTATATTCATCTGTACCTTCCTCTGTTGCGATGAGCCAATAGCCATTGCCCCAATAGTAGCGGAGGTTGGCATAGAGAGAGGTGATACCTGCCTGGACACCTTTTTCAGTCTTAAAATATTCAGGGGTATATCCCTGACGGTCGGTTTCTTCGAGCACACTAGAGCAACCTGTAAATGCAAGGCCTGATGCAAGAAGTCCTGCTGCTAATATATAACTGCGAATTTTCATTGTTGTCAATTTTTAGAAGGTTATGTTTAATCCGAGCAACCAGTTGCGGGTAGAAGGTGTGTTGAAACCTACTACGAGCAAGTTTGACTTGTAGAATGAGGTTACAGCCTGATTCTCGTTACCGTATGAGTTGGTCTCTGGGTCCATGCCTGATTCATCATGGTATGGAGAGAAGAGAACGAATGGATTCTGTACGGTTGCATAAATGCGAGCCTTGCTGATGCCACACTTCTTGAGCCATGGCTGGTTGAAGTTGTAACCCAATGTGATGGTACGAATCTTGAGATAAGAACCACTGAAGTAACCCAGTGAATTACCATACTTAGGGTTGTTACTGCTTTCGATACCACCTGGCTTTGGATAATCATTTGTAGGATTGTCCTCTGTCCAGTAGTTAACATCAATGTTGTTACGACGACCGGTCAACATGTTCAGGTAACCCTGTGAACCATAGATAGTGCTAATCAATGTACCACCATGACGGTAAGAAGCTACTACAGAGAGATCCCAGTTCTTGTAAGCTACACGGGTGTTGAAACCACCTTCCCAGTCTGGGTCTACCTTCATGATCTGGCGGTCTGCCTCACTGTATGGACGGGTTGGAGTGCCATCTGCATTATAGTCACCATTGTACTTAATCTTGATCATACCTGCGTTACCACCTGGTTCAGCAACCTTGCGGATGTCTTCTTCGTCTGTCTGCCAGATACCAATCTTTTCATAATCATAGATGACGTTGATTGGTTGACCAACGAACCACCAGTTGCTTTCGTCACGTGTTGCTCCTGATGCCAATTCTACCAATTCATTCTTATTGGTATAGAAGTTTACACCTGCATCCCATGTCCAACCATTCTTATTGTCGATGATGGTTCCGTTCAGAGAAAGTTCGAAACCCTTGTTGCGGGTCTTACCTACATTTGCCATATAGCTGCTTACGCCGGATGTTGATGGCAGGTTAACGCTCATCAGCAAGTCTTCTGTATTCTGAACATAGTACTCTGCAGTACCGCTCAAGCGACCACCGAAGAGAGAGAAATCGATACCATAGTTCCAAGTCTTGGAATACTCCCAACCGAGTTCTGAGTTAGGGAGAGAAGAAACGTACATACCTACAGCATAACCGTTAGGGTCGCTACCGAAGTTGTAAGCACGTGTGCTCAAAGCACCGAGGGTAGAATATGGGTTTACTGACTGGTTAGAGGTCTCGCCATAACCAACACGGAGTTTCAGGCTTTCTAACCAGCTGATATCCTTCAAGAAGTTTTCACGAGAGATGTTCCAACCGAGAGATACGGCAGGATAAGTATGCCACTGGTGTCCCTTTGCCAGACGGGAAGAACCATCTGAACGGAAGGCTACGCTTGCCATATACTTGTTGTCGTAGTTGTACATCACACGACCCATTACAGACTCCAGACCACTCTTGTAGTATGCCTGGTTAGCAGGATCTACTGTTACAGTCTTGGCATAACCGATGTTATAGAACTGGAACTTGTCGTTAGGAATATCGAGTCCATACATATTGGTCTGGCGATAGTTGGTCTGCTCAGCAGAGTAAAGAGCTACCGCATTGATTGTATGCTTGCCCCATGTCTTGTCGTATGTCAGCATGTTCTCGATAGCCCAGTTGGTTGTGCGCTGGTAGCGGGAAGTGGCATGAGAGTCTGCATTATCCTTGTCTGAGAATACACCCTGACCTACAAAGTTACCATATTCGCTGGAACGATAGTTCAAACCGAGGTTGATGCGATACTTCAATCCGTCTACGTGAGGAATCTTCACTTCACCATAAAAGTTGTTGTAAGTACCGTATGCCTTGGTCTGATCCTTGTGGCTGTCACCAAGACTCTCGATGGTATTCTTGGTATAAACCCACTGGTCATCACTAGACATGCGGATGCGTTTCTTCAATGAGCCATCCTCATTATATGGGTTAGCGATAGGAGTAGCACTCAATGTGTTGTAGAGACCGAGGTCGCTATTGTTGGTAATACTGTAGTTGCTGTTGGTGCTGAAACCAATCTTCACGTATTTACCAATCTCCTGATCGATGGCTGCATGCATGGCATAACGGTTGAAGTTCTGTGTCGGGATAACAGCTTCATCACGATAGTATGAGAGTCCGAAGTTGTAGCTTCCCTTGGAAGAACCGCCTGATACACCGATGTCATGGTTGGTGGTGATACCAGTTTTGAACAATTCGTCCTGCCAATCCATATCCACAGCACCGTCTTCGCCCCAATACTTCTCATCAGGACCATTCTGGAACTTGTTGGCATACTGACGGAGTTTGGTGAACTGTTCTGCGTTCATCATCGGATAACGGTGGAAGAGGGTCTTTGCACCTATGTAACCATTATAAGTTACAGTAGGGCGCTGCTCCTGATAACCTTTATAAGTAGTGATGATGATGACACCGTTGGCACCACGAGAACCGTAGATAGCGGTAGCAGAGGCATCCTTCAAGATGTCCATGCTCTTGATGTTGTTAGGATCGATGTCGCTGATGCTACCTGCGAATGGAATACCATCGAGTACGATCAATGGGTCATTGCTGGCTGTCAGGGAACGTGTACCACGGATACGAATCTGCATGGATGCACCTGGCTTTGATGAAGTCTGTGCCATCTGTACACCTGCGATACGACCCTGGAGGGCGTTGGTGATGTCGGCACCAGGAACCTCACGTACCACTGAACCTGTAACGTTAGCTACAGAACCTGTTACGGCTTCCTTGCGCTGGGTACCATAACCGATAACGACAACGTCGTTGAGGCTATGACCTTCTTCCTCCATTGAAACCTTAATGTTTGTCTGATTGCCTACTACAACTTCCTTGGTGTTGTAACCAACATAAGAAATCACGAGTGTAGCGCCAGGCTTTACATTAATAGAGAAATTACCATCCAGGTCGGTTACTACACCGTTACCTGTTCCTTTCTCCTTGATTGTTGCACCAATCAGCGGACCCATAGAGTCGCTGATATTACCTGTAACCTTTTTTGTTTGTTGTACTGAAGTTGCTATCAGAGAATTTGCTTCTCCGTTGCTAGCTTGTACCTCTGGAGCATACATTCCAAGTGTGGAACACATACCCATCAAGATTGTTGTTTGTTTAAAATATAACTTCATAGTTTAACAGCTTATAGGTATATAAAATGTTTTCTACTTACTATTTTGTTAATTGGTTTATGGCTGCAAAGATATGTCCTTTTTCGTAAAGTGCAGTTAAAATTTGTATCTTGCGTGTTTTAAAATGTTTCATGAGTAATAAAATAGACATATTAGAGCAGTAAAAAGGGGATATGCAGCTGCAAATCCCCTTTATACCTTATTATATATAGATGTTTTAGTATTCGTATAGCTTGATGTGGAGGATTTTATTGTCGCCACATGAGATGCGGGCATGGCGTCCCTGATGGTCCTGATCGCCATTATCGCGGCGGATAAACTGTAATTTGCCGTTTTTGTCTACTTCAACCTGGTCAACATATCCGATACCGATACGCTTACCTTTGAAAGTTGCGGCTTGTTTCTTTGTTTCGGTTCCACCATTGTCAACAAATCCATCCTCACCGAGTTTCTTTTCTTCAGCTTGCGCTTTTTCTGTCTTGCTTTGGAAAACTACGACGATTCCATTACCTGCTATGATGTATTCGTTCTTGGCAAGTTTCACGATCAAGCCACCGCCTTCTGGCCATTTACTTCCATCTGTAGCACGAGGATCCCAAGGCAGCGTGAAGAAATGACGGCAGGTCATGGTGATATCTCCATCTTCGATGATGCGTTCTTTATCTTCCTGGTCGAAGAGTAATCCCCAGTTTTTGCCCTTTCCCTGATGCTGAAGCAGGATAGGAGAGAGCTGGTTGATAACCTTATATGAACGTCTGAGACTGTTCTTCACCTTGTAGTTAGCTTCATCTAGAGCAAACGGACTGAAACTGATGGCATCTGTTTCACCGAAGGTATAATATGCCTTTACACCACTGTTGGCATCGCACTTCACTTCAGGAGTAAAGAAAGGATTGTCTGCACGCTTGTATTTCTCTACCCATCCCTTGTAACCGGTATCATAGATGTCTGGTGCAAAGATGTCAATACTTGGTGCACCACATTTCCAGATATCAATCAGATGGGCAAGTGGTCCGGCAGAAGGATATTCGCCTGGTTTTCTGCCACGGCTGTTCATCGCAGCATTTACATACATCGGAATATCGTAGATGGCTTTGCCTGCTGAGGCTAGCTGCTCTACATATTTGGCATAGTAATATGCCTGGAATTTCTCGTCAGCATAACGGTCTGTGCCGAAAACTTCAGCCCATGTACCTTTCTTCTTGAGCTTGAGTGCCTTGAGCAATGGAGCAGGAACTGTCTGCTTGTAAGCTTTCTCGGCAAGAGGAGAATGGTCGCGGGCAGATTCGAGCATGCCGATTTCGTTTTCTACCTGCATCATGATAACGGTATTCTCTTGACTGTCAACTGCTTTGATGTGTTTCATTAGTTCGCAGAATGCTCGTTTATCTGCTTGAAGCAGATTGTCGCTGAAGGCTGTGCATATCTCCAGAGGTTTACCGTTCTCTGTGAGTGAACGTGGGAAACGCTTGGTGTTTTCCTTTACCCATAGTGGAGCATAGCAGCTCATAGAGTTCTTCCAGGCACCAAACCATAGGAAGACAATCTTCAAGTCATGCTTACGGGCTGTTGTGATGACGCTGTCTACGAGCGCAAAATCATATTTGCCCTCGTCAGGTTCTACAAATTCCCAATATGCAGGAACGAAGACTGAGTTGACTCCGCTATTCTTCATCTGTTTCAATGCTTTCCTGATGTCGGCAGGACTCGTTGCGGCAGAGTTGCTCAACTCACCAGCCAGGAGAAGCATCGGCTTGTCATTGACAACAAGCTGGGTTGCAGAGCCTTGCTTCTGCAGTTTCACTCCAGCTTGTATGTTGATGCAGCATAATAATGCTAGAAAAGATAATACGATCTTATTCATAAATCTTCATTTTTGAAAAGGTTTGAAGATACTTGAGACAGGTATTGCGCCATTCCTTTGCATTCTCCAACTGCACATTGAGCAATGAATCGGTATGTTGCCATTCCTGCTCATGCCCCTTCATGTACTGCTTGGCTGAGGTATGCCAGAAGTCGCGGTAAACTTCTACCATCGCCACACCCATGTTGTACTTCATGCAGAGTTCCTGCCAGAGGGTGCTGCCTGATTTCATTTTGTAAGTCCAAGGCACATGATGGAACCAGAGAAGATATTCTTCAGGACAGGTCTCGATGTTATCATACAGACTGCGATATGGTTCTGGGTACTGACCGACAGCATCTGTGCCCTTGGATGAACGGTCGAAACCTACACCTTGGGCATCAGCTTTGTGATAGTATACAGGGCACCATTCCAAAGGATAACTTGCGATGAAACCATCTGGTTCCGGACCGTAGTGGTGGTCGAACTTGAAAATATGATGCAAGCCCAGTGGCATCATATAGTTGACGCAAGCTTCACGGGAAGTCATCATCATCATTTCTACAGGTTTGGTGAATCTCTCGTCCTGGTTCTCATAGGTCTGTACGAGCCATTCATGAGCAATCTCTTCGGCTGTAAGTGAAGGATTCCATGCCAGGCGGCCGAAAGCATACCAGTTTGCCTGTGAGAAAGGATGACCACACCAGTTGGCATCATCACCGATATTGGCTACACCTGAGATTCCAACCAGTTTATTTGGATTGACAAACTCAAAGAACTCTTTCCACATAGGTGCGAGATAGGTGAGATGCTTAGACTGACCAAGATATTCCTGGGTAATCTGAAGTTCTGCTATCTGTGGAGTCTGTTTGATGTTGTCGAAGATAGGAGCGTATGGCTCACGTGGCTGGAAGTCGAGCGGACCATTCTTAGACTGTAGGATTACGTTGTCACGGAATTTGCCATCCATACCTTTGAATTCGCTGACAGCTTGCTTTACACGGTCTTCTCCCTTATGGTTAGCACCATATACAAAGCTTCGCCACATGATGATGCCTCCGTATGGTTTGACGGCATCGGCAAGCATGTTGGCTCCATCGGCATGTGTGCGGTGGTAGTCGCCAGGACCAGGCTGCCCTTCAGAATTGGCTTTTACGAGGAAACCGCCAAAGTCAGGGATGGTAGTATATATCTCTTTTGCCTTCTTCTTCCACCATTGCTGAACCTTCTTATCCAGTGGGTCGGCAGTCTTGGTGTAGCCTAAAGCCATAGGCGAAGCGAAGTTGATGCTGAGGTATACCCGGATGCCATAAGGACGCAGGATGTTGGCGATGATCTTCACCTTATTAATATATTCTGCAGTCATCATCTTTGGCGATGCATTCACATTGTTGAGCACACTGCCGTTGATGCCCAAAGAGGCGTTGGCACGAGCATAGGTGATGAGACGGTCGTGCAGACTCTTGCTGATGCTGCCGCCCTTACCGTTTTTGCCGAGTTTGATTTCTTCCCATTTGAAGATGCTCTTTCCGGCATAGCCACGTTCGATGCTGCCATCGAGATTATCCCAATGGTTGAGGATGCGGAGACCCACTTGTGGCTTCTCGGTTTCATCGATAGCTTTGCTGAAGTTCTGCTGATTACCGCTACCAGTGTTGTAGGCATCGGTGTTCTGAAGACGAATCAGCTCGTAGGCACCATAGAGCAAACCGATAGGATTGCTGGCGGTGATAGTTGCTTCGTACTGAATGTTGTCGCCTTGCTGGGCAGGACGGGCGTAGATGTTATAGCCCTCGCCCAGGTTGAGACTCTTGTCTATCTTGAGCTCAACATTCTTGCCACGCCAGTTGTTTTCCAACTCCTGCTTGGCAATCTTGGCTGTTGCATCATCAGGCAACTGTGAGATGACTTGGCATGAGTTAGCATACTGCTTTCCGAGCCATAACTGTGAACCATCACTCTGTGCAGAAACATGGAGTGATGTAAGTACCGTAAATAATAAAATGAGGTATTTCTTCATATCTTTGCAGATCGTTAGTTTGTATTATTATTGTTTCTGCTGCAAAGATACGAAAAAATACCTTATTCTCTTCTATTTATTGTTTATTTCTCATTTCTCTTTGTTTCAGCATACTCGCTAGGCGACATGCCATAGTGTTTTTTGAACACGGTAGAGAAATGGGTCTGGTTGTTGAAACCTACAGAGTAGGCTACCTGCGTGATATTAATCTGCCCCTCTTCGATGAGTCGTGCCGCCTGTTCCAGTCGGAGGTTACGTATAAATTCTCCGGCAGAAACACCAGCAATCTCCTTCAGCTTACGGTGGAGCTGTGCACGGCTGATACCTACCTCCTCGGTAAGTTTCTCAACATTGAGGTCGGGATCGGCAAGGTGGGCATTGATATATTTCATCACGCGTTCCATCAGGGCATCGTTATTGCCTTTTACCTGAATCTGCTCAATCTTCGCCTTCTGACCTTGTGCTCCGCTGTATTTGCCGCGGATGCGTCGCACATTATCCACCAGGTTGTCGATAAGGATATGCAGCTCTTCCATGGCGAAAGGCTTTGCCAGGAAAGCATCAGCTCCTCTGCGAAGTCCCTCCAACCGGTGTTCCACCTCGCTCTTCGAGGTGAGCAGGATGACAGGAATATCGCTGATGTTGCTGTTACTCTTGATGTTCTTGAGCATCGTGATTCCATCCATCTCCGGCATCATCACATCGCTTATCACGAGGTCGTACTTGCCGGTGAGCAGCATCTTCAAACCCTCCTTGCCGTTGCAGGCATGCTCAAAGCGGTACCAGTCGCTCAGTTCGGTCTTGATGTATTGGGCAATCTCGCTGTCATCGTCAACTATCAGGATATTGAAGTTGCGGTTGGCCTGTACTTTCTTTTTGGTAATCTCCTGCTCTTTCTTGTCTTCTTCTTCCAGTATCTCGCCTGGCTGCAGATGGCTGTTGCCCAGCGGAATGCTTACTTCGAAGCAGGAACCCTTGATGCCGTCGGTACGGTTGTAGGCCTTGATCTTGCCTCCGTGCATTTCTACAAACGCCTTACAGAGGTTGAGTCCGATACCGGTTCCTTCGATATGGAGACCGCTGCTGTTGTTTCCCTGATAGAAACGTTCGAAGAGTCGGTCTGTCTTCTCTTCTTTCAGTCCGATGCCTGTATCTTCTACCTTGATGATGGCATTTTTTTCGTCTTTACCTATGATAATAGTAATCTCGCCGCCATCAAAGGTATACTTCATGGCGTTGGAGAGCAGGTTGGAGATAACCTTGTCGAAGTTGATGCGGTCTATCCAAACTTTCAGTTTGCCTTTATCGCTGCTGAGGCTTTCGTCTTCTTTGAGCGAGAGAGTGATGTTGCGCTCCTGTGCATTGAAACGGTAGAGCGAAACGATGCCATGCAGGAATTCCTTGAGCGGAGTTTCCTGGCAGTGGAGATGCATCTGGTTCTTGTCTATCTTTCGCTCATCAAGTATCTGGTTTACCAGGAGCAAGAGACGCTGAGCATTGCGGTCGATGGTATCGATATCCTGTTTGCTTTCGGCATCTGTTAATCTTGCTTTCAGTTTGTTGAGCGGTCCCATGATCAATGTCAGCGGCGAGCGGATGTCGTGGGTGGCATTGATGAGGAACTGCATCTTTGTTTCTTCCAGGTCTGCCTTGCGGCGGCGCTCGTATGTGTAGATGACATACAGGATGATGCTTGCTATGATCAGAATATAGAGGAGATATGCCTCGGGTGATGCATACCAAGGGTCGCATACCTTGATGTTAATTACGGTAGGATTCTTGGAATATCTGCCATTGCTGGTTGCTCTTACTTCCAGCGTATAGTCGCCCGGTTTCAACTTGTTGAATGCTACGGCGTTGGCTCCTTCATTGGTGCTGTTCCATTTACCGTCGTTGATGCGGTATTGGAAACTGATATTATCGGTGTTTCTGTAGTTGAGCAGCGAGAACTCCAGAGTGAATGAATTCTGGGAGTAAGGAATGCTGAAGTCTTTTGCCATACAGTTGATTGGCTTTCCGTCGATGATGAAGTTAGTGAGATGTACATCTCCCAGTTCCATCTTCTTGGCCCTGACAACGTCAGGATAGAAGGTTGTGATACCATCACTGGTTCCGAAGGCGATAAGGTCGTTGGCGGTATGCATGGAAGAGCCCAGCACGTACTCACGGGTAGTAAGTCCGTTGCCGTTGATGTGGCCGATAAACTGTCTGTTCTTCTGTTCATACTGCCAGATGCCCATGGTTGTACTTATCCACAAGTCACCCTTCCGGTCTTTGATGATACTGCAAACCTGCTTGCCTTTCAACGCTTCGGCATGAGGAAAGTTCATCGTCTTGTTGTTCTTTCTGTCAAACAGATAGAGCCCTTCTTCGGTGCCGATGATTATATCGCCGTTCTTACTTTCGCAGATACCATTCGCCTGTCTGTCTTTCAGAATGTTGTGCCATCCGAAATCCTTGAAACTGAGTGTTCTGGTATTGAGGCAGGAAACACCATTAGAGGTTCCTATCCATAAATGACCTGTGTGGTCGAGTGCCATGCTGCGCACCCAGTCGTTGCAGAGGAATCCTCTGTTGCCTCTTTGCTGCATGTTCAGAACGGTAACCTTGCCGCTTCCCACATTATATATATATAGGCCTTTGCTGTATACAGAAATGTAAAGGTTGCCCTGTGCATCGTCGGTCATACAGTAAATGCCGGCGCTGGTAAAGGCGAGTTTCTGCTGGTATGTACCTGTATGAGGGTTGTAGCTGTAGAGTGCGCTGCCATTGCTGATCCAGTAATCGCCACGTCGGTCTTTATAGATGATGCAAGTGCCGGCGGGTGACTGAGGGTGGGCGATAATCTTGCCTGAAGCATCAAAACAGAATACACCACTGTTCTGTACCGTACACCATGTTTCACCCTTCTCGCCTTGTGCAATAGATGAAACGCTGCTGCCGATGATGTAGTTCTGTGCCGAAAAACTCCAACTGTTGAAAGCCTGCTGGCGCTGGTTGATCAGATACAGACCTTTCTTGTAACAGCCAATCCAGAGATTGTTGTCCTTATCTTCGATGATATCGTTGACGAAGGCGGTAGCCAGATTGAAACTGCTGTTGCTATTCTCCAACTGTTCTAACCTGTTGCTTCCCTTCCTGATCATGAGAACACCATGCTCAGAGGTACTGATATAGAGGTTGCCTTCGTGGTCGAAGGTAGCATTGTTGATGGTTACATTATTCTGATAACCGCCAAAGTCGTAGCCGGCATCAGCGATGCGGCCTGTCCGGTAATCATAATAGACGATGCCGTACATGCAGACGATGAGCATGGCCTGCGGGCGATGCTGGATGAAAGCCACAGGTGCTCCGCATGGCGATTTGAAGTCTTTGCGCTGCACCTTGTCTTGTTTCTTGATGAAACGGGTAAAGGTGGAGAGGTGACTGCTCTGCCATAGATAATGATGCTTATCTTCGTAGATATGGGTAAAGAATACATCAGAATCGCGCTCTGCGTATTGCCTTTCCTGTCTGATAGTGAAAAAATTATCGGTTCCTTTCTGGGTATTTTGGTCTTTTACAGAATAGAGACCATAGCCTGCTGTACCTAGCAGGATCTCGCCATTGTGACTTTCTACCATTGAATAGATACGTGGCTTTCTTCCATCAGGAAAATTGAGGCGAGTGAAGTCGTTCGTCTCATAATTATAGCGCATCAGTCCCTTGGCACAACCTATCCATAGGTTACCTTTCTTATCTACCAGCAGGTCGGAAATAATATTGTCGGTGATGGAAGTTGTGTCTTCTTCGTTGTGCAGATAGTTGGTAAAGCGGTAGCCGTCGAACTTACTGAGTCCGTATTCCGTGCCCACCCAGATATATCCGTATTTATCCTGCACTATGCAGTTGATGAGTGAACTGGATAGCTTGCCTGAAGTGAAGAGTTCACCACTGTCTGCCCATACCATGAGCGAGATGGCGATAGCGAAGAGTGCCGTGAGGCAATGTCTGATATGCTTCATATTTTCTGTCCGTTTTCTTGTTTAAATTAGGTTGTTACGGCTGCAAAAGTAACAAAAAACAATGAAAGAAACAAATTCTAATGCAACAAAATGTTTCGTTTCTTTTTGTTTCTTTATCTTTTTGTGCCCTTTTTGCGAGTATGAAACAAATAGAAAAGTAATGGTAACTATTAAATACCTGTTATTTCATTACTTATTTGTAAATTTGCATCGTCAACAACAATAGAAACATTAAAAGCATCATAATAACAATGAATAAACAAGCAATCAAAATCTTATCGCTGGCGCTTGTGTTGGCTGCGTCAAGTTCTGTAGCTTTTGCCCAGAAGGTATGGAAAGGCTCTTGGGCTACTGCAGTGGAATGGACTGGTAAAGGAGATATGCCTAAGGAAAGCTTGAGCAACCGCTCTTGTCGACAGGTAGTTCATGTATCTTTTGGCGGAGAGGAACTCAGAGTGAAGCTCAGCAATGAGCAGAGTAAGGAACCGGTAGAAATCAAATCGGTGTATATTGCAGATACCGATAAGGACTGCAACTGGTTTGTGAATGGTAAGACCGTGAAGTATCTCAAGTTTAATGGCAAGAAGAATGTAACCATCGCTCCGGGCAAGGCTATCTTCTCTGATGATTTGAAGTATGCCCTGAAGAGTGGACAGCGCCTCACGATTACCATTGATTATGGCAAGCAGACTCCAGTGAATGCAACATCTCATCGTGGTTCACGTACCACATCTTATATCGTAAGTAATGTGAAGGATAAGGCGGTGAAACCAACGGATGCAGCTTTCGATAAGCAGGAAAAGGCTGACCACTGGTACAATCTTTCAGCCATTGATGTGAAGACCGATAAGGCTACTCCTGTGGTGGCTGTCCTCGGAAACTCTATCACCGATGGTCGTGGTAGTACCACTAATCATCAGAACCGATGGACTGATTTCCTCTCGGATGCCCTGAATGCAGAGAAACCATACGGCGTGTTGAATCTCGGTATCGGCGGCAACTGCGTGGTGCAAGGCGGATTGAGCGAACCGGCAATGAAGCGTTTCGACCGTGACATTCTGGGACAGGCAGGTGTGGATAAGCTTATCATCTTCGAGGGAACCAACGACATCGGCTGCTGCGGCAGAAATTATGAGCATGTGACAGATACCCTGATTGCCTGCTACAAGGTGCTGATAGCAAAAGCCAAGGCAAAGGGAATTAAGGTATATGGTGGAACTATCACCCCAACCAAGGGAAACGGATGGTATTCTTACTGGCATGAAGCGATGCGACAGACCGTGAATGAATGGATCAGAACGAGCGGTGCCTTTGATGAGGTTATCGATTTCGATGAATTGACCCGCGATCCGAAAGACCCTCAGCGTCTGAAGGCTGAGTATTCTGACGACTGGTTGCATCTTAATCCTAAGGGATATGAGGCAATGGGTAAGTTTGCTGCAGAGAAATTGAAGTAAATGTTATAAATGCACCTATATATAATAAGGTGTAATCTTAATGATTGGATAAATATGGAACAGACAACTGTAACACAGGAATCTAAGGGATTCTACAAACTGAATTGGCTACAACGCATCGGATTCGGATCTGGAGACTTGGCGCAAAACCTCATCTACCAGACCATCTGCATGTATCTGTTATTTTTCTACACTGATATCTACGGACTCAATCCGGGTGTGGCTGCCACCATGTTCCTGGTGGTTCGCCTGGTCGATGTACTCTGGGACCCATTGGTGGGAACTTATGTAGATAAGCATAATCCTCGTTGGGGTAAGTATCGTTCTTATCTCGTTTTGGCGGGCTTACCACTCACCGTACTTGCCATCCTCTGTTTTTGGAATGGTATGGAAGGACAGACAGAAACCATCAAACTCATCTATGCTTATGTAACATACGTAGGCTTGTCTATGCTCTATACATTGATTAATGTGCCTTACGGAGCCTTGAACTCTTCGCTGACTCGCGATACAGACGAGATAACCATTCTCACCTCTGTACGTATGTTCATGGCAAATGTGGGTGGACTCTGCGTATCGGCAGGTGTTCCTATCCTGGTAGCGATGCTCGCTGCAGCCAAGGATCTTCCTATCGAGATGGCGCTCTTCATGGGTTTGGGCTCTTTGCCATCCTTCATCTTTATGCCACTGGTGCCAGCTATCAAGAAAAAGGTGGGCAAGAAGAATATGTTCTACATCTTCCTCACCGTGGCTATCGTGGGTATGGCGATGCTTTATATCATCAGCAAGATGGGACCTGTAAAGGAACATATCACGCTGGTTTATATTGCACAGTTCATCAAGTCAACAGGTGTTATCGTGGCTACAGGATATATGTGGGCTCTGATTCCGGAGGTTATCTCTTTTGCAGAATATACCAGCGGCAAGCGTATTGCCGGTATCGTCAATGCCTTGACCGGTATCTTCTATAAGGCAGGTATGGCTCTGGGTGGTGTGGTACCTGGTGCCGTTCTTGCATGGACCGGTTATCAGGCAGCTGCAGCTCAGGAGAGCAACTCACTTCCTACCGACAGTAATGCCTGGTTTGTTGCCATGCTGATTTTTGCCCTGGTAGGTTTCGCCCTTCTGGTATTCTGCTTTACCCAAACCAAGGAGCGTGTGGTAATGGATGAGAAGGAAACCAAGAATGTTAAGGTGAGCGACCTGTGGACAGAATTCTTCCACAACCGTCCGCTCCGTATTGTGGCGCTCTTCTTTATCACCGCCTTCGCCATGATGTCGGTAGGTAATGCTGCCGGTGCTTACTTCATGAACGATTTGGAGCAGCAGACTTCCATGGCACAGGAGGGTATCCGCTGGCTGGTATGCGTGATTCCTGCCATCTTGCTGGGCTTGGCGATGTTCATCATCTCTAAATATGAGTTGACCGATGAGGTCATCGACGACATCAACAAGAAGATTGAGGCCCGACACAAGGAAGAAAACTAGAGACTATAATTATTAACGAGAAAAATAGATATAAGATATGAAAAAGATCACAACTCTGGCACTGGGGCTGATGCTTGCTTCAACAGCTTTCGCTCAAAAAGCGAACTCAGCAGCTCAAATCCCAACATTCCAGGAAACTATGGGTAAGTACTTCCTGGTAGGTGCTGCCGTTAATACCGATTTGCCTAATGGACAAGACCCTGCAGGTGAGGAAGTAGTGAAGAAACAGTTTAACCAGGTAGTTGCCGAGAACTGTATGAAGGGCGAGGAAAATCATCCGGAGGTGAATCGCTTTGATTTCACTGATGGCGATAAACTCGCTGACTGGGCAGAGAAGAACGGCAAGACCTTGATCGGGCATTGTCTGGTTTGGCATTCTCAGCCACCTAAGTGGATGTTTACCGATGATAAGGGTAATCTGGTAAGCCGTGAAGTGCTTATCGGCAGAATGTATAACCATATTATGAATGTGGTTACTCATTATAAAGGTAGAGTAAAGGGTTGGGACGTTGTGAACGAGGCTTTCGAGGATGATGGCTCTTACCGCAAGTCTCTATATTATAAGATTATCGGTCCGGAGTTCATCGAACTGGCTTTCCGCTTTGCGCATGAGGCTGACCCTAACGTAGAACTCTACTACAATGATTATTCTACTTCGAAGCCAGCCAAGCGAGAGGCTATCTGTAAACTGGTTCGCGATTTGAAGGCTAAGGGTCTCCGTATCGATGCAGTAGGTATGCAGAGCCACAATGGTTTCAATTATCCTGACTATGCTGAGTATGAGAAGAGCATCGAGGCTTTTGCTGGTGAGGGCGTGAAGGTGATGCTCACAGAGCTGGATATGAACATGCTTCCTAATCCGCAAGGATTCGGCGGAGCGGAAATCAGCCAGAAGTTTGAACTTCAGAAGAAGTACAATCCATACGTGAAGGGACTTGACAAGAAGGCGCAGAAACTCTTCAACCAGCGTTATCTCGATCTCTTTAAGATTGTAGAGCGTCACAAGGATGTCATCAGTCGTGTTACCTTCTGGGGTGTCAACGATGGTCACTCTTGGTTGAATGGCTGGCCTATCCCCGGCAGAACCAACTATCCACTGCTCATCGACCGCAACAACGAGGTGAAGCCAGTGGTGAAGGAAATCGTAAAACTCTTTAAATAATAAATAACAATGAAAGCAAGATATTTGTTCCCAAAGGATTATATGGCAGATCCATCTGCCAATGTGTTTAACGGTCGCCTGTATGTTTACCCATCTCATGACTGGGATAGCGGCGAAAGCTTCGACGATGATGGCGGTCACTTCCAGATGAAAGACTATCATGTTCTCTCTATGGACGATGTGATGGAAGGTGAGGTAACCGATCATGGTGTGATTCTCGATGTGAAGGATGTGCCATGGGCTGAGAAGCAGATGTGGGACAACGATGTTGTAGAGAAGGATGGTAAGTACTATCTTATCTTCTCTGCCAAGGATTATAATGGCGTGTTCCATCTCGGTGTGGCTGTGGCTGATAAGCCAGAAGGTCCTTTCATTCCGAATGCCGACCCTATCCGCAAGTCATACAGTATCGACCCTTGCGTGTTCAAGGATGATGATGGCAAGATTTACTGCTACTTCGGTGGTATCTGGGGCGGTCAGCTTCAGTGGTACAAGGACAACAAGGCACTGAAGGATGAGCATCTTCCAGAGGGCAAGGAGAATCCGTTACCATCTCGTGTAGCCATGATGACGGATGATGTGCAGCAGTTTGCAGAAATGCCAAAGCCTGTTGTCATCGTTGACGAAAAGGGTAATATATTGCCAGCTGATGATCCACATCGCTTCTTCGAGGCCAGCTGGATGCATAAGTATAAGGGCAAGTATTACTTCAGCTACTCTACCGGTGATACTCATTATCTCTGCTATGCTGTAGGTGATAATCCTTATGGTCCGTTCACTTACAAGGGCGTCATCCTGGAACCGGTAGTAGGTTGGACAACCCATCATAGCATCTGTGAGTACAAGGGACAGTGGTATCTCTTCCATCACGACTGTGTGCCATCAAATGATACAACCTGGCTTCGCAGCGTAAAGGTGGCTCCTCTCTTCTATGATGAGGATGATAACATCTTGCCGGTTCAGCCTGAATAAAAGTATTATAAGTTATAGATGACATACGTTTTAGTTGACTTTTAGATTTATAATAGTTTTGATGAATAGTTGATATATAAAGTTAATGTTAGTTTAGAAGGAACGGCATCTTCGTGAGGAGATGCCGTTTTTACATATATGCCTTTTCTTTCTTTTCTTCTCTTCCTGTTTTCTTTTGCTTTTTATCTAATGTTATTTTTAAGTTATTTCTATCATTTTGTAGAAGATTTCGGATATTTTTGTTTACCTTTGTGCCCGTAAACCATAAAAAGAATAATTTATGTTGAGATTACTTTTAAGGCTTTGGTGGTTGCAGCAGCGCCGTAACTTCCACAAGCGAGATGCCTTCGTGGCGTGCTATATCATCTTCCTGTATGTGGTGATGGGCGTGAGCTTCTTTCTCAGCTTCACCGAGAATGGGGGAGAACTTGGGGGCGAAGACATGCCTGCCCTGTTGGGAGCCGGTATCGTTGTCGGTATGCTGATTCCAGACATCATCATGAAGATGGTGATGAAGCGGGATATTACAGCAATGGATGATTATGTGAAGTCGCGCCCTGTGCCAGAGAAGATCTGGAACAAGTTCCTGCTCACTACCAATCTCGTGAGCTTCTGGAACTATGTGCTTCCGGTGCTTATGCTTCCGGTATTTATCTATTTCCTGCCTGTAGGTCAGGTTATTGCCAGCTTCTTTCTGTTCCTGGCGTTTTCTTATATTGACGGCATCTACATCACCTGCTACCGCAAGTCAACAGAGTGGATTCTGAAATGGCCTTTGATACTGGGATGGATGGGAATGTTTGCCGTGCTGATAGGGTATATGTTTGTGGCTTCCTTCTTCCCGGTATGGATGGGATGGATAGGTCTCTTCTTCCTTGCCGGAGCGGTATTCGCCGGACTTACCGTCTATCTCTATCACGAAAAGATTTATAACGAGCAGAAACAGAAGGTTTCCAGGTTCCGTGGTTTCAGCCATATCAACCTCTTCAGTCTGCAATATATCGGCACATTGAGAGCAAAACGTGTCCGTACGATGGTGATTATGATTACTGCTATCTTCCTTTTCGATGCCTATCTCTTTGCCTTGCTCCCGGCAGAAGCGGGACAGGAAACGGGGGACAAGGTGGCTATGACTACCCTCTATGTGGCTGGTGCCATCCTGCTGCCATCGGTGGTGTTGTCGCAGTGGACCTTTGGCATCGAGGCAAACTTCTTCCATGGTTTGATGACCAAGCCTGTCAAGGTTAAACAGATGCTGCAGAATTGCTTCTATTATTATATGGTGGTGAGTGCTGTCGCTTTGTTGCTTACCCTTCCGTTCCTTTTCTTGCAGGTCGGAATCGGAATCCAGGTGCTTATCAGCGGTTTCTGTCTGGCAGTATTCATCAATCTCTTCAATCTGCCTACGGCACTCTTCTCTTCCCGTCTGGAGATATTCCAGACTTCCATGTTCAGCATGCAGGGAGCAAATCTGAAGATTAATCTTTATGCCATCGCCTTTCTCTTCCCGCTGGCTGGTGTCTGTGCTGTCTATTATTTCTTCGGTGAGACGGCATGGTTTATCACCTGCGTAACGCTGGCAGTCTTCAGCATCGCCATCCACAAATGGTTCATCGCCAAGATAGCTGCCATCTTCGAGAAGAACAAGTATAAGCGCATGGAGAAGTTCATGGAAAGCTAGGAGAATTAAGTGAAGAGTGAAGAACGAAGAGTGAAGAATTCAATAGCTTTACTAATCATAAAGTTCAAAACTCAAGGTAATCATAAAGTTCAATGTTCAAAATTCAAAGTTCAAAGTAATATGATCAAGATTCAGAATCTCAAGAAGATATATAATGGCAATACCGTACTCGATATTGATAATCTGGGTGTTGCAAAGGGCGAGTTGATAGGACTCGTAGGTAATAATGGTGCGGGCAAGACCACCTTGCTCCGTCTGATTCTCGACCTGATTCAGGCTGATGATGGTTTCGTGGAAAGCAATGGACAGAAGGTGAACGAGAGTGAGACCTGGAAGGAATATACCGGCAGTTACATCGACGGCAGATTCCTCATCGACTTCCTCACCCCTGAGGAATACTTCGATTTCATCGCTGATGTTTATCACATTGACGATGAAACCCTGCAGGAGCGATTGGCTCAGTTTGAGGGCTTTATGCACGATGAAATCATGGGAACCAAGAAGTATCTCCGTGATTTCTCTCAGGGCAACCGACAGAAGATTGGTATTATCGGAGCGATGATCATCAATCCGAAGGTTCTTCTCCTGGATGAACCTTTCAACTATCTCGACCCATCTTCTCAGATGACTATCGCCCACATGATTCAGCGCATCTGCAAGGAGCAGGGCACCACGGTCATCATCTCCAGCCACAACCTCAACTTCGTTGCCGACATCTCCTCCCGCATCCTCCTGCTGGAGAAAGGCAAGCTGGTGAAGGATCTTCCGAATGCTGATGGCGCTGCCATCGCTGAACTCAACGAGTACTTCGGTATTCAGGCGGAATAAACTTTTTCCGTTAATATTATACAAATTCCATGATATGATTTGTATAATTATCGTTAAATGCTTACCTTTGCACGCAAACGAAGAAAAAAAGAACCAATGAGCAAAGGAAAATTAGCAAAGTTTGCGGATATGGAGCGTTTCGAGAACGTGTTCCAGTATCCATATAGTGTAGTAGATGACGTGCCTTTCGATATGAAGGGCAAGTGGCGTGAGATGTATTTCCACAATGATAACCCTATCGTGCTGGAGTTGGGATGCGGCAAGGGTGAATATACCGTGGAACTTGCCAAGCTCTATCCTGAAATGAACTTCATCGGTGTGGATATCAAGGGCGCACGTATGTGGACCGGTGCCAAGAAAGCGATAGAGGAAGGACAGAAGAACGTGGCTTTCCTCCGTACCAACATCGAGATTATCGACCGCTTCTTTGCCGAGGATGAGGTGCAGGAAATCTGGCTCACCTTCTCTGATCCGCAGATGAAGAACCCTCGCAAGCGTCTTACATCTACTTATTTCATGAACCGTTATCGCCACTTCCTCGTGGATGGCGGTATCATCCATCTGAAGACGGACTCCAACTTCCTCTTCACCTATACTACTTATATGGTGGATGGCAACCATCTGCCTGTGCTCTTCCGCACCGAAGATCTCTATCATCAGGAGGGTATCGATGAGGAAACCCGTAAGATTCTCTCTATCCAGACTTATTATGAGAGTATGTGGATAGAGCGTGGATTGAACATCAAGTATCAGAAGTTCGCCTTGCCACGTGAGGGCGAGCTGGTGGAACCTGATATAGAGATTCCTCTGGATGATTATCGCAGTTATCGCCGTGATAAGCGAAGCTCAAAGGATACAGCGAAGTAAGTTTCCGCAATGCTTTGAATAAACTTCCGCAATGCTTTGATTGCCTTTCCTCAAGCGTTATTGGCGTTTGAAGAATGCGTCATAAGTATCTGAAAGAAGTAACTGAAGTTGTTCGGTGATACAATAGAAGTTGTTGGAACAGTAAGTATCTCGAAGCGCACAACAGTTGATATGCGGTCGCACATCAGCTGTTGTGCGCTTGTCTTTCAGCTGTTGTGCATGCGTAGAACAGCTGTTGTGCGGCTTTTTAATGGCAATTCTATTGATTGTCTTTGTTAATCAAGTTGACGACTACTTTTACCATTACATCTTTTTCCTCAGTTCTGCTTTCTGCAATCATCAGAGTCAGTGCTACGAGTGTGTTGTCAGCAATCCTCTTATGTCCATTTTCTGCATACAGAATGCCATTCTTCTCCATAAACCAGAGGAAAAGCATGGCTGCAATTCTCTTGTTGCCATCGCTGAATGAATGGTTCTTTACGACAAGGTAGAGCAGCATGGCTGCTTTTTCTTCTACCGAAGCGTAGAGTTCTTCACCACCGAAGGTTTGGTAAATCTGACCTATGCTGCTCTTGAATGAATCATCCTTCTCATTGGCAAACCATTTACTGCCTCCAAACTTTTCTTTCAAAGCATTGATGGCTTCCATTGCATTTTCGTAGGTGGCATGGAACGGCTCGGCTTGAGTCGTCTTGTCTATAAGCAATGTCTGATAATCATATTTGTCGAGAGTATCCAGAGCATAAACATAGTCGCTGATGACATTGAACAGTCCGTTGTATTCGCCCTCGGACACTTGATCTTGCAATGTAATCGCACGTGACATCAAACGAACCACTTCTTTCAGTTCGTTGTAATTGTCTAGGCGCTTCTGGTTGATGGCATAACCCTTGATAATGTATTGCTTCAAGATAGAATTAGCCCATTGACGGAATCTAGTACCATTGATTGACTTTACACGATAGCCTACGGAGATAATGACGTCCAGGTTATAATATTCCGTTTCGACAATCTGTTCAAAGCCGTCGTGGCGACCATATTTCTTGGTATGTGCAAATTTTGCACATACCAAGGATTTGTCGAGTTCACCTTCTTTAAAACAGTTATTGACATGTCGTGAAATCACAGTTCTGTCACGGCCAAACAACTCTGCCATTTGGCTTTGGGTAAGCCAAACGGTATCATTCTCTAATTTTACATTCAGCTCTATGTTGCCCTCTGGGGAACGATAGATTTCGATGGAAGAATTCCTCTGCTCCATACCTTTCATTATTTAAATGTCCTTACTCTGGTACCCAACTTTTGGATAATTTGGCAAAGATACGATAATTATCTGATTCCTACAAAGTTTTCGAGTATTTTTCCTTCTTTTTGACGAAATTTGCGAAAGATTGAAATGGAAGGAATGTTTTGTTTTTGATTACTTCCAGATTAAATATCAGGAATAGTTTTAGGTTAAGGATATGTATAGTATGTTATGTTCTTCCTATACCTTTTGTTAAATCCGGGAATAATCTTGTTGAATTCAAGAAAAAAAGGTGGAAATGCTTGGTGTTTCCACCTTATTTTATTAAATTTGCAGCAAGTTTTTGAAGAAATGCAGTAACCTTGGAGGCTGCATGAACCTGATGAAACGACTAACAGAACAGAATAATAATAACTAACTAAATAAACGACAAAATGATGAACTGCAAGAAATTGGCTCTTACCATTGCGGCTGGAGCGGTAGCAACAACATTGATGGCACAGTCAGCACCTCAGCTGAATGCCAATAACATCGACGAAGTAATCAAGGCGATGACCTTGGAAGAGAAAGCCCAAGTCTTAGTGGGCGGTGGTAATGATGGATTCGTGGGCAGTGGCGCTATGCTCGGACATCAGAAGAAGTTCGTGCCAGGTGCTGCAGGTACAACTGTAGCTATCCCTCGTCTCGGTATTCCTACTACCGTGCAGTGTGATGGTCCTGCCGGTGTTCATATCGATGCTCATCGCGAAGGTGACAGCCGTAGCTACTTTGCTACCGGTTTCCCTATTGGAACCTGTCTGGCTTCTACCTGGAACAGCGACCTGGTGCGCAAGGTGGGTGAGGCTATCGGTAACGAAACCTTGGAGTATGGCTGTGATGTTGTGCTCGGACCTGGTATGAACCTGCATCGCAATCCGCTCTGCGGCCGTAACTTTGAGTATTATTCAGAAGACCCAATCGTAACGGGTCTTATCGGAACCGCCTTTGTACAGGGTGTACAGAGTCAGGGTGTGGGTGTAAGTGCCAAGCACTTTGCTGTAAACTCTCAGGAGACTGACCGTACCAAGGTGGATGAGCGATTGAGCCAGCGTGCTCTCCGTGAGTTGTATCTGAAGGGTTTCGAGATGATGGTTCGCAAGAGCAATCCTTGGACTATCATGTCTGCTTATAATAAGGTGAATGGTGTTTATGCCCAGGGTAACAAGGGACTCTTGACAGATATTCTCCGCAACGACTGGGGATATAAGGGAATCGTAGAGACCGACTGGATTGGTAAGCGTGCCGACCTTCCGCTGGAACAGGAAGTTGAGGCTGGCAACGACCTGATGATGCCGGGTTATCCAGCACAGGTGCAGGATATTGTTGATGCCGTAAAGAATGGCAAGTTGGATATCAAGGATGTGGACCGCAATGTTCGCCGTATGCTCGAATATATCGTGAAGACTCCTCGATTCAAAGGATATAAATATAGTGGTGAGCCAGACTTGAAGGCTCATGCTGCCATCACCCGTCAGAGTTCTACCGAGGGTATGGTGCTCCTGAAGAATGATGCCGCTCTTCCTATCCAGGGCTTGAAGACCGTGGCGCTCTTTGGTGTCAACTCTTACGACTTCATGTCGGGTGGTCTCGGTAGTGGAGCCGTTAATGTAGGCTATTCTGTGGATATGGTTACCGGTTTGAAGAACATCGGCGTGGCAACTACTCCTCAGCTTACAGAAATCTATCAGAATTATGTAAAGTATGCCAAGGCTAAGCTGAAGGCAGACAAGAATCCGATGATGTGGTTCCTGGATCAGGGTCAGCCTAAGCTCGATGAAATCGAGATTACTGAGCGTTGTGTAGCTGGCGAGGAACCAAAGGCTGACGCTGCCATCATCACCATCGGTCGTCAGGCAGGTGAGGGAATGGATCGCCAGATTAATGGTGAGTTCAACCTCAGTCAGATAGAGCAGGATATGATTTTCCGTGTTTCTGATGCTTTCCATGCCAAGGGCAAGAAGGTGATTGTCATCATCAACTCTGGTTCTGTGATGGAGACAGCCAGCTGGAGGGACCGTGTGGATGCTATTCTCGTAGCTTGGCAGCCAGGTATCGAGGGCGGCAACTCTGTTGCTGATATCCTGACCGGTAAGGTGAATCCATCGGGTAAGTTGACCATGACCTGGCCTATCGCTGCTACCGATCATCCTTCTACTGCCAACTTCGCCAAGGATTACGATATGTACACCTACAAGAATCTGCTGGATTGGAGCAAGGGTAACATCAAGGGTTACGACTATAGCAATCACGAGGAGGATATCTACGTAGGTTATCGCTACTTTGATACCTTCAAGAAGAATGTGGCTTATCCTTTCGGTTATGGCTTGAGCTATACAACCTTCGAGTTTGGCAAGCCATCTGTCAAGGCTAAAGGCAACAATATCGAGGTAAGCGTAACCATCAAGAACACCGGTAAGGTTGCCGGCAAGGAAGTTGCTGAGGTTTATGTCACCGCTCCAAAGGGTGCTTACGAGAAGCCAGCCAAGGAACTCAAGACCTTCGGCAAGACAAAAGAGCTGAAGCCAGGTGAGAGTCAGACCTTGAAGATGACACTCGAGAAGCGTGATCTTGCCAGCTTCGATGAGGCTAACAGCCAGTGGAAGGTAGATGCAGGTAACTATCTCTTCAAGGTAGGTAGTGATGTAGAGAACATCAAGGGTACTGCTACTTTGAAGGTGTCTGAATACACCGAGAAGACAAGCAATGCCTGTGCTCCTAAGGTTCAGTTGAATTATCTGAAGCAGAAATAGTTCGTAGTTTGTGCAAAATGAAATAGATTAAATAGAAACGCCTCTATCCCTGAAAAAGAGATAGAGGCGTTTTTTCTTTCATTTTATTCTTTATGCCAACGGCAATCATATCCAACTTTGGATGATACGATAGTAGTAGGTGTGAAAAACAAGATGATGGAAAGTAAGTGCCGTAAAATCTATGAAGAAGTGAGAAGTGCATTGGGTATTGTCCCCTTCAACAGTAGGAAAAATGTGAAGAAGCAATCTAAAACATTAGGAATATTGTGACAAAGTAGTTTTTTACAGCCTCATTTCCGATTTATCTGCCTCTTTTTTCACCAAAATGAGGCAGATAAATACATTTTTTGGCATATAACTGAGAAAATAATTGTAATTTTCTCTTCTTTTTGATACAACTTTCAAAAATTATCATTATCTTTGCAACCGTAATCCTTGCTGAAAGCCCACGATTGGGCTAAGGTGGGGATACATATACATAAATAAAGGCGTAACTGACGCTTTGGTTTTGACGGTCTATGAACTTCGCAACTTCAACTATCTGTCAAGAAACAAAGCAATGGGGACGCCTCACAGGGTGTATTATATACAGCCCTCATTGGCTTCGGACGTATCATAGTCCGTTGGTAGGGAGGGTGGATTATATACGCATTCACGTGGGGCTTTCAGCATTGCTCGTTTCGACAGATAGGGGCAATGCGAAGGCCTATAGACCGTGGAACGAGCAGCAGACTGGCTCCACGTTTCCTTTTTTTGTATATCTAAGAAACATAATATTAACTGCCAATCAGGGAGTCGTTGGCTTATTTAAGCAATAAAGAAATGAAAGCAGTTGGTATTTTATGCGTCCTATTCTTTACAATGTGGGCAACACCTTCTATTGCTCAAATCTCAAAGGAGCAAGCTAAAGAGCGAACGGTTCTCATGAAATCTTCAAAATCGGAGTTGACACAAAAAGCTACAAAAGTTGCTAGAAAAGAAGCCAAGAAATTGAGCAAAGTAGGGTGGACTACTACCCCAGGAACACTTCCTATCGAAAAGCAGTTAGACAAGGCTTACATGATGTCATACGAATACGATGACAACATGTTTCCTAAGTACATCATGGGAGAAGCTATGAGCATTGGTGAGAACTATGATGCCGCCAAAATGCAAGCCTTGGAACTTGCCAAGCAAAATCTTGCAGGACAAATTCAGACCGAAGTAACGGCATTGGTGGAAAACACCGTTGCCAACAAACAACTCTCGCAAGAGCAAGCTGCATCTGTTACTCAAAGCATCATGGCAAGCAAAAATCTCATTTCTCAAAGCATAGGCAGGACTATTCCAGTGATGGAAGTGTATCGCACACTTTCCAACAAAAACAAGGAAGTGCTCGTCCGCATCGCTTACAATAGCAATATGGCAAAAGAAGCTGCCAAAAAGATTGTACGTGAAGACTTAGAGAAGAAAGGCGATAAATTGCACAAGGACTTAGATAAATTGCTTGGTTGGTAAATGAGATTGCGCTATATTTTCATTCTACTGATGCTCCTAAACTTCCTCTCCATATCAGCTCAAAAGATAGAGAAGGTTCACGGAGAATACATTTACCACGTACCAGACAATGTTTCGCTGGAAGAGGGTAAGCGTACAGCCATCGAACGTGCCAAAATTCAAGCTCTTGCCGATGCCTTTGGTACTCTTGTCTCTCAAAATAACTCTACCATTGTGAAGAATGAAAATGGAAAATCATCTGTTAATTTCTTGTCGATAGGTGGAAGTGATGTAAAAGGGGAATGGATAGAGACGATTGGTGATCCAAAGCTTGACATATTTTATGAGAGCAACATGCTAACCATCAAAGTAACTATCGATGGCAAGGCTCGTGAAATCAAGAACGCAGCCATCGACTTCGAGGCAAAGCTTTTGCGCAATGGCACGGAAGAGAAATATGAAAGTGATGAGTTCAGAAAAGGGGATAACCTATACCTATATTTCAAGTCACCCATCAATGGTTATCTTGCCGTTTATCTGTTGGATGAGAATACGCAGCAAGTCTTTTGTCTCTTGCCATACAAAAGTTCTGGAGAGCCTGCATATAAGATCATTCACGACAAGCCTTATGTGTTTTTCTCTTGCCAAAAAGCAGAAGAGAATCCAAGCGAAGTCGATGAATACACCATGACTTGTGAGCATTCTATGGAACAAAACACCATCTACATCGTGTTTTCTCCGAATATGTTTGCAAAGGCTATTGCAGAGGATGGAGATGCTGGGCTTCCGAGACAACTGCCACTGAAGGAGTTCCAGAAATGGTTGGGGAAATGTAAGGCAAAAGATACAAGCATACAAGAAAAGAAAAAAGTTATAACTATAAAATAAAGAATTGAATGAAAAAGATTTTTGTATTAATGCTATTGGTTATGTGCATCTTCAATGTTACGGCACAAACAATAGACCAAATTCGCAGTAAGGCGGATGCAGGAGATGCCTATTCACAATATTTGATGGGCTGGAGTTATGCTAATGGTGCCAATGGTGTAAAGGCAGATTATAGCCAAGCGTTACCTTGGTTTAAGAAAGCAGGAGCTAACGGCTATGCTGCGGCAGCCTACTATGTAGGTTGGATGTTTTATTATGGAGAAGGTGTACACCAAAATTTAAACGAAGCTTCAGGTTGGTTCCAAAAAGCTACAGACTTAGGCATGAACGAAGCTGCAAAAATGGTATTGGCTTGTTCTAATGGTGTTCCTGCAACATCTAAATCTGTTGTAATCGATGATTTTGACCCAAAGAACCCTCCCATTTTGGAAGTCGCTTCAAATTCTGTCAAATTCGTTGATCCAAGTGGAAACAATGCAATTGATGCAGGTGAAGAATGTTATATCAAGTTTAAAGTAACAAACAAGGGAAAGGGAACTGCTCAAAATTGTGTTGCTAGCATACTAAGTGCAGATGTAGTAAATGGGTTAACATTGAGCTCCGTTAATTTGCAGCCTCTTTCTGCTGGTGCAACAAAAGAAATTTCTATCCCAATAAATTCAAGTCTGGACCTGAAAGACGGAAAGGTTGACTTGGTTATACAAGTCAATGAGCCTCACGGTTTAGGTTCAGATCCTATCCAACTTGCAGTGGCTACAAAGCAATTTGTAGCTCCTAAGTTAGAAATTGTTGATTATGCTATTACATCTGCCGGTGGTAGTACCTTGAAAAAGAAAGTTCCTTTTGACATGCAGTTGCTCTTGCAAAATGTACAACATGGCAATGCAGAAGATGTAACAGTTGACTTTTCTGCTCCCAAAGGAGTTATTGTCATGGATGACGCTGGTACTCGTAGAAGTTTTACAAACCTCAATGGTGGTGCTTCAAAATCTGTAGTATATCAATTAATCGTTTCAAACGACTTCCAAGGTAATGTTATTCCTTTGGATATAAAAGTACGGGAAAAGTATGGGAAATATGCAATGGACAAACACATTGACCTGCAACTCAACCAAAATATGGCTGCAAACAAAATTGTAGTCGAAGAAAAGGCTGACAATGAAAAGAGCTTTGATATTCAAGTTGCATCACTCACCTCAGATGTAGATAAGAATATTCCTGTTGTAGGCAATAAGGCAGACAACGTCTTTGCCGTTGTGATAGGCAATGAATCTTATAATAAGGAAGCTGGTGTTCCTTTTGCAGCAAATGACGGAAAAATCTTTGCAGAATATTGCAAAAGTGTACTTGGTCTCCCAGAAGAGAATATACATTTAGCTGTTAATGCCACTTTGAATGATATGAAACATGAAATAGGATGGTTGAGCAAAGTCTTGGAAACAAGAAAAGGAAACGCGAAGGCTATCTTCTATTATGCTGGCCATGGAATTCCAGACGAAGCTTCCAAGAATGCCTATTTACTCCCTGTAGATGGGTATGGTAGTGATATCAGTACAGGCTATTCTTTGGAAAAATTATATGCTGATTTAGGTAACGTACCTTCACAATCAGTAACAGTATTCCTTGACGCTTGCTTCAGTGGTGCAAAACGTGAAGGCGATATGCTGGCATCTGCACGTGGTATTGCTTTGAAAGCAAATCGAGGTATACCTGTAGGAAACGTCGTAGTATTCTCAGCTGCCCAAGGTGACGAGACTGCTTATCCATACAAAAAGGAAGGTCATGGACTTTTCACCTATTATCTTTTGAAAGAACTAAAAGAAACAAAGGGTGATGTAACATTAAAACAACTGGGCAACTTCGTTACCGAAAAAGTTAGCCAACAGTCAATTGTTATCAATAGTAAGCCACAAACGCCTACTGTGATTCCCGCAAAAACAATCTCAGGTAACTGGGAAAATTGGAAATTAAAATAAAATACGATTAACTTTTTCAACGCGTCGCAAGATGGTGACCACACTTTTAGTGGAAGCCATCTTGCTTTTACCGAAATACAACTATGGGTATAGACTTAGGTTATAGCAATACAAATTACATTCCTTTAGACAAAAGAAATTCTATTTCTCTTCTATTAGGAGCTGGATTTTCTGTTCCAATGGGCTACCCAACTGCTTACGCTTTGGCTGACAAATTGTTACACATAGATAATGAAAATATTCGTTTTTCATCATCAGGGCAATTAGCAATTTATCCTAAACAGACAAAACAAAACTCTATTGGTGATAAAAGCGACTACTGGCAGAAAGTTTTTATCTTGTGCAAAAGATTAATTATAGCTTACAAAGAAGATAGCAAGAACTTTGATTATGAAGCCTTTTATGATTTCCTGCGTGGTGAGACTTCTCAAATGAAGCATGTTGAATGTAGCCAAGGATTAACTGACGAAAATAATGATTATAGATCTTTTCTTGTAAATATCAAACCTGTATTCAACCAAATCGTTGCATATCTTATTGAAAGAAGAAAATATGGCTGTTGGATAGGAAACGAACCGTTTACTAACTACATAGAAGGTTATGATGGAATTTTGAATTGCATAAAGCAATGGGGAAAGGAGAATATCGTGAATGTTCATACGCTAAATCATGATACGCTTTTTGAATCATTTCGCAACACAGAATATCTAAACGACATGGTTTCTGATGGCTTTGATGAATATGGATCAGATTTCTATGGACTCCTTAAATGTGGAAACAAAGATTTCAAAGTACGGTTGGAAAGATATACTGCACGTTATAATAAACCAATTAGGCTATATAAATTACATGGAAGTTTAGACTATGTTCCTTTTCATCGGAATACTAACAAGCCTAAACCTTTCAATACATACATAAAGATTCCTTATGCGATAAATAGTGGTGACTTGTTACGAGCCTGTGGAAGAAAAATGAAATATGAATTATCACCATTCGAGTTGCATGCTGATTTTTTAACAGGAACAACAAGTAAGATGCTACGCTATAGTGAGCCATTTTATAAAAACTTGTTCAAAAGGTTTCGCCACAATTTGCACAATGCCGAAAAATTGGTTGTTATCGGTTACGGATGTCACGACAAAGGAATAAATGATATGATTTTTAATAACTTTGACAAATCAAAGCCATCATTTGTCGTTTCGCCTCATCCTAATGAATATATTAGAAACTTCGCCAAAAGTATCAATGCAACCATTTTAGATATGGGTGTTGAAAGTATCACTACAAAGATATTTGATTAAAAAGTTACAAATGAAAATAGCATCCGTACATACCCTTCTATTTATCGGAGCAGTTCTTCTTGCTCCGATAACTTCTTCTGCTCAAACCAACGACTTCCTGTCTCAATACGAGCAATTCAAGAAGCAAGCAAAAGCAGAATATGAGGACTTCCGTGCTCAATGCAATGCAGAATATGCGGAGTTTGTAAAAGAAGCTTGGAAGGAGTACAAGGTCCTTCCTGCTATTCCTCGCCCAAAAGATGAGACTGTTCCGCCTGTAATAAAACCAGACAAAGATAAAGGGAAGAAGATGGAGAATAAGGCTATCACCATCAAGGATATAGTTTCACCAATAGAACAAGCTCCGCAACCCAAGCCTATCACCCCTATCTATGAAAAGGAACAACAAGCGGAAAACAAATGTCAATTTATATATTGTGGTACGGACTGTAGTGTTCGCTTCCCCTCTGATATCTATATAGACTTGGACGTCTGTGATAATCAGCATATTGCAGAAGCATGGAAGAAACTGTCAACCGACCAACTTGACAATACCATTCGAGACTTCCTAGAGATAAGAATCAGAATGCAGTTATGTGATTGGGCGTATCTCAACTTAATAGATACTTTTGCCAAAGACCACTTTGGCAAAGGGAACTTGGCGACACTCACTACTGCTTATATCTATAGTCAAAGTGGATACCAGATGAGATTAGGGCGTAATGGTAATAAACTGTATTTACTTTTTGGTAGCAAGCATGGTATCTACGATAAAGGATATTTCCTCATAGATGGTATCAACTACTATTCTCTTAGCGATGATACTCAAAAAATGGAAGTATGCGACTTTGCTTTTCCAAAAGAACAATCCCTTTCGCTATATATACCACAAAGTCAACTCTTTACTTACCAATCTACCCCGATAAGGAATCTATCTTCTGATAGATATAAGGACATGACCTTGAATGTGCAAGTCAACAAAAAACTCATCGACTTCTATAACACTTATCCAACATCGGAAGTCAATGGTAATTTCATGACGAGATGGGCCATGTATGCCAATACACCTATGGAGCAAGAAGTGCAAAAACAGCTATACCCCATCCTTCAAGAAAAGGTTGCCAGTCTGAATGAGCACGATGCCGTCGATAAACTTTTGAACTGGGTTCAAACGGCATTCGTATATGAATATGACGACAAAGTCTGGGGGCATGACCGTGCTTTCTTTGCAGAAGAAACTTTATTCTATCCCTATTGCGATTGTGAGGATAGAGCTATTCTATTCACTCGTATAGTTCGTGACTTGTTCGGCTTAAAGTGCATCTTGATATATTATCCCGGTCATCTCGCCTCGGCCGTTTGCTTCAACCAGCAAGTGACAGGAGATTACATCTTGCTGAATGGCAATAAGTTTGTGGTTTGTGACCCAACCTACATTGGAGCACCAGTCGGTTTGACCATGCCTAATATGGATAATAAATCTGCAAATGTCATTATTTTGGAGTAAAAAACAGTCGATAGTGTGCGAAAGTTGATGTTTTTAAGCATGTTTTCGCACACTATCGGCTATTTTCTACACCAACTAATTCTTCATTACATCCCTTGGCAGGAATACTCGCATATCCTTAGCACAATGAGTTGGAGACTCCTTTAAGAATAGCACAAGATGAACTTCCTGCCCTTTCTTAATAAAAGGCAAGTACTTAGCTTTCTGCTCCAAAACATCCATGAGCCTGTCGGCAGCCTCATCGTGCGTCCATTTACATTCACCTATTAAGATATGCTTCTTATCAATAGACTCTGCCACAACATCCAACTCAACCATCTTACCATCTTTATATTCTGGTGGAAATATCTTACCCCACCAACGAGATGCGACATTGTAGGCTGTGCCATCTATAATATTTCCACTAACATATTCACGACAAAGTAATTCATCCTGTACGGTTGAAACGGGCTAGGAACTTCTGCCCTTTCTAGGGCATATAGGGTAATTTCAATCGTACAGAAAAAAGTTTTTTTTGCGAGAAAAAGTATCATAGTATCATTATCTAGAGAAAATAACATTCTAAATATCTGATACATTGCGATATACAAAAATGAGACTTTCGATTTATTTTACAGAAAAGTCTCATAGAAGTATCAATAAAATCGCAAGAAGTGTAAGCGGCTCCGCGTTTATACCTTGCATAATTCAAAAAAAGCAGTAACAGCTGATTAAATAAGTGCTGTTACTGCTTTTTCCATCGGTCTGGAAGTAAGTCTCTATATTTTTCCAATGGGGTATT
>NZ_CDRSSE010000041.1:0-34562 GCF_977051555.1 Segatella sp. | reverse complement strand
GAACCAGGTTACCGAATGCTGGGTAACGGCGCTCCAAGTAGTAGTCGCGGTCTTCCTCAGGAATATCAGAACCCTTCTTTGTACCAGCCTGCAATGCCTTAGCATCCTCAATCTTCTTAGGAACCCAGATACGACCATCGTTACGGAGTGACTCTGACATCAAAGTCAACTTACTCTGGTTTGTACCATGAACAGGGATACATGTAGGGTGAATCTGAACGTAAGATGGGTTAGCGAAGTCAGCACCCTTGCGGTAGCACTGGATAGCTGCTGTACAGTTACAACCCATAGCGTTTGTAGAAAGGAAGTAAGCGTTACCATAACCACCGGTAGCGATAACTACGGCGTTGGCAGAGAAACGCTCCAACTTACCTGTAATCAAATTCTTAGCGATGATACCACGAGCGTGACCGTCAACGATCACAATATCCTCCATCTCGTAACGGGTGAAGAGCTTAACCTTACCTGCCTCAACCATGCGGCTCAAAGAAGAGTAAGCACCGAGGAGGAGCTGCTGACCTGTCTGACCCTTAGCATAGAATGTACGAGATACCTGAGCACCACCGAAAGAACGGTTAGCCAGCATACCACCGTACTCACGAGCGAAAGGAACGCCCTGAGCTACACACTGGTCGATGATGTCGTTGCTCACCTCTGCCAAACGGTAAACGTTAGCCTCACGAGCACGGTAGTCACCACCCTTTACAGTATCGTAGAACAGACGGTAAACAGAGTCACCATCATTCTGATAATTCTTAGCTGCATTGATACCACCCTGTGCTGCGATAGAGTGAGCACGACGTGGAGAGTCCTGGATGCAGAAGTTCAAGATATTGAAGCCCATCTCGCCGAGAGAAGCAGCAGCAGAAGCACCTGCCAAACCTGTACCTACAACGATAACGTCGAGCTTTAACTTATTCTTTGGGTTAACCAAACGCTGGTGAGCCTTATAGTTGGTCCACTTCTCAGCAACTGGTCCTTCAGGTATTCTAGAATTTAATGTTTTTGCCATAATCTTTTTTAATACTTAAATGATTACACGAATTATGCGCAGCACAAAGATGGAGCGCAACCGAAAGCGAATGCCAATACAACTACGATGAAGAGGAGAAGCAGGATGGTAGAATAAATCATACCGATCATCTTCCAACGGCAGAACCAAGTCTTACCGCTCCAACCGAGAGTCTGAATAGCACTCCAGAAACCGTGAGTGAGGTGGAACCAAAGAGCTACCAACCAGATGATGTAGAGAACTACGAACACAGGGTTAGCGAAGGTGTCCTGAATGAATGCGAAGCCGTCTGCTGGGCTGTGGCCGAAGCTTGTACCCAAGAGTTCAGCAAACATCATATTGTACCAGAAGTTAAAGAGGTGAAGCAACAAACCGAGAACGATGATGATACCGAGCACCAACATGTTCTGGCTAGCCCACTCTACTTTCTCTGGCTTTGCTGTTACCTCGTAACGCTGGTTACCGCGAGCACGACGGTTCTGTGCTGTCAGGATGAAAGCGTAAACGATGTGACAAACTGCCAAAGCTGCCAAACCCAAAGTTGCAACTACGGCGTACCAGTTAGCACCCAACAACTCGCAGATTGTGTTGTAAGCTTCTCCAGAGAAAAGCGCAACCACATTCATGCAACCGTGGAATGTCAAGAATAGAATAAGAGCGATACCAGTTACTGACATCACTACCTTTCTACCAATAGATGAATTGATTAACCACATAAATGATTGAAATTTAATTATTTAACTGTTTGAAACTAATTTATATTCCACACTTTTCGTCCCTGCAATACCTATTTTTTGGCATTCTGCAATCCTCATTTCTAGGTATATTTTCGCAAGTCTGCTGCAAAATTACTATATTTTAATGATTTATCAAAGTATTTTTGCTAAAATTTCGATTTTATTTCTTACTTTTGCCGAAAATTAGAAAAAATATAGATTAAACGAAGTATGAAATTCAATTATGACGTGCTCGTTATCGGTGGAGGACATGCCGGATGCGAGGCTGCTGCAGCCTCTGCAAACATGGGTGCCAAAACCTGTTTGATAACGATGGATATGAACAAGATTGGACAGATGAGTTGCAACCCCGCCATCGGAGGTATTGCCAAGGGACAGATTGTGCGCGAAATCGATGCTTTGGGCGGACAGATGGGTATCGTAACGGATAAAACCGCCATCCAGTTCCGAATGCTCAACATCGGCAAGGGTCCTGCCGTATGGAGCCCCCGTGCCCAATGCGACAGAGGAAAGTTTATCTGGGAATGGAGAACCACCCTCGACCATACCGACAACCTCGACATCTGGCAAGACCAGGCTGACGAACTGCTCGTAGCTAACGGAGAAGCCATCGGCGTAAAAACCATCTGGGGAGCCGAATTCTATGCCAAGAGCATCATCATCACCGCTGGAACATTCCTCAACGGACTGATGCATGTAGGAAGAAAGATGGTAGAAGGCGGAAGATGCGCCGAACCAGCCGTACACAACTTTACGGAGAGCATCACCCGATGGGGTATCACTACAGCCAGAATGAAAACCGGAACTCCGGTCAGAATTGACAAGAGAAGTGTTCATTTCGAAGATATGGAAGAACAGCCGGGCGACAGCGATTTCCACCAGTTCTCTTACATGGGAGAACATCGGGTTCTGAAACAATTGCCTTGCTGGACTTGTTACACCAACAAGAAGGTACACGAAACTTTAAAAAGCGGTCTCGCTGATTCACCTTTATATAATGGTCAGATTCAGAGTACCGGTCCACGTTACTGTCCGAGTATAGAAACGAAGCTCGTCACCTTCCCCGACAAGGATCAGCATCCGCTCTTTCTGGAACCGGAAGGCGAAGATACGAACGAGATGTATCTAAACGGTTTTTCTTCGAGCATGCCGATGGATATCCAGCTGAATGCACTTCACGAGATTCCTGCTTTGAGAGATGCCAAGATTTACAGACCGGGGTACGCCATCGAATACGATTACTTCGACCCTACCCAACTCAAACATTCACTGGAGTCGAAAATCATCAAAGGTCTCTTCTTTGCCGGACAGGTGAACGGAACCACCGGTTATGAGGAAGCAGGAGGTCAGGGAACCGTGGCCGGAATCAACGCAGCCTTGCATTGTGTTGGCGACAAAACATTCGAGATGAACCGCGATGAAAGTTATATCGGCGTACTCATCGATGATCTCACCACAAAGGGAGTGGACGAACCATACCGTATGTTTACCTCCAGAGCCGAATACCGCATTCTGCTCCGCCAGGACGATGCCGATGCCCGACTCACCGAAAAAGCATACGAACTCGGAATTGCCAAGCGCGACCGTTACGACTGGTGGATAGAGAAAAAAGAAGCCATCGGAAGAATCATTGAATTCTGCGCCAACTATCCTATCAAGAAGGATGAGATAAATCCGAAACTGGAGGCGCTCGGCACTACTCCACTTCGCGCCGGCTGCAAGCTCATCGAGCTCATCGCTCGTCCGCATCTGAACCTCACGAATCTTTCGGAGATTATTCCGGACCTGAAGGCTGCGCTGGAAACGCCAGCGAACCGAAAGGAAGAGATTGCGGAAGCTGCAGAAATCAAGATGAAGTACAAAGGTTACATCGAACGAGAGCGTCTCATTGCCGACAAGATGCACCGTTTGGAGGACATCAAGATAAAGGGCCGTTTCAACTATTCCGATCTCCACGAAATCTCCACGGAAGGACGTCAGAAACTCGAGCGCATCGACCCGGAAACCTTGGCACAGGCAAGCCGAATTCCGGGCGTATCACCAAGCGATATCAACGTGATGCTTGTATTACTCGGAAGATAAGCCGTTTCACAGCGAAACACAAGGGGGCTTCTAATGTTTCACGTGAAACAGACCGTTAGCAAAACATTTGATGCTCAACCGCTTAAGAAAGGTTGCATCAAGTGTTTTGCGGTTAAAGTAAAACTTCAGCAATTCGTGAAACAAAAGCGGATAAAATCGAGTAAAAGGCAAAAACAAACGGGCAAAAAGCCCATAAAAAGGAACAAGAAAAAAGAACAAAATAAGTATCAATTTAAAGCATAAAAAGTAATGAACAATCAGCTATTATTAGACAATCTGCGTTGCATTCCAGATTGGCCAATCAAGGGTGTAAACTTCCGCGATGTTTCAACCCTTTTCAAGAATCCTGCATCTTTAAAAGAGATCAGCGATGAGATGTATGAACTCTACAAAGACAAAGGAATCACCAAGATTGTAGGCATCGAATCACGCGGTTTCGTAATGTCTTCTGCCCTTGCTATCCGTCTCGGAGCCGGCGTAGTTTTATGCCGAAAACCGGGCAAACTTCCATGCAAAACCGTACAGGAAAGTTATGCTAAAGAATATGGTATCGACACCATCGAAATCCACGAAGATGCCATCAATGAGGACGACATCGTACTCCTCCACGACGACCTCCTTGCCACCGGTGGAACCATGAAAGCAGCATGCGACCTGGTAAAGAAATTCCATCCGAAAAAGGTATATGCCAACTTCATCATCGAACTCGTAAACGAGAATTTCGAAGGCAGAAATTCCTTTGATCCAGACGTTGAAGTAACTACTTTATTACAGTTATAAGCAGCAAAAATACTGCAAGAAATACTGCGAGAATGCAGCAAAGAAGCAGCAAGGAAGCAGTAAAAGACACTAGAGCGTTGCCGTTTCACGTGAAACAGTAACGCTCGTTTTCCCTTTAAAAACAAGTAAAAATATGACGAAACAAGAGAATGAGGAGCGTTTGGCTAGGCTTAAAAACATCGTTTTAAGTATGCCGGAGAAGCCAGGAAGCTACCAATATTACGACGAAAATCATACGATAATATATGTGGGAAAGGCGAAAAATCTGAAGAGAAGAGTATCTTCCTACTTCCATAAAGAGGTAGACAGATACAAGACAAAGGTGCTTGTTTCTAAGATTCACGACATATCTTATACGGTCGTAAACACAGAAGAAGACGCACTTTTACTCGAAAACAGCCTGATCAAAAAGTATAATCCAAGATACAATGTCCTGCTGAAAGACGGCAAGACATACCCTTCTATATGCGTAACAAACGAGTATTTTCCACGCATTTTCAAGACTCGTCATATCAATAAAAAAGTGGGAACCTTCTTCGGTCCTTACCCTCATATCGGCAGCATGTATGCCGTTTTAGAGGTCATCAAGAAGCTTTATAAGCCCCGCACCTGCAGAATGCCTATCACCAGAGAAGGCGTTGCTGAAGGCAGATACAAGCCGTGTCTGGAGTATCATATCCACAACTGCGGAGCACCCTGCATCAACAAGCAGAGCTATGAGGAATATCAGGAAAACATGCGCCAGGCACGTGAAATTCTGAAGGGAAACACGCGGGAAGTAAGCAAATATCTCTACGATTTGATGATGAAAAATGCCGAACTTCTACGCTTTGAGATAGCCGAAGAATATAAGAAAAAGTACCAATTACTGGATGAATTTGAGGCAAAAAGCGAGGTAGTAAGCCATACCATTACAGATGTAGATGTCTTCACCATCGTAAATGATGATGCCAACAAAAATGCCTTCATCAACTATATTCACGTAAAAAACGGCACCATCAACCAGAGCTTCACCTACGAATATAAACGTAAACTGGAGGAGAGCGACGAGGAACTTCTGATTACTGCCATTCCAGAAATCAGAGAGCGTTTCCACTCCACATCGAAGGAGATAATCGTGCCCTTCGAAATGGAATGGAAGCTGAAAGATGCCACCTTCTTCGTACCCCAGAGAGGAGACAAAAAGCACCTTCTGGAACTGTCGGAAATGAACTGCAAACAGTATAAATTCGACCGTCTGAAGCAGGCTGAGAAACTCAATCCGGAGCAGAAACAGACCCGATTGATGAAGGAATTGCAAGCCAAATTAAAGCTTCCGAAGATGCCTTACCAGATAGAATGTTTCGATAATTCCAACATATCCGGTACTGATGCCGTGGCAGGTTGCATCGTATATAAAGGTATGAAACCATCCAGAAAAGACTATAGGAAATACAACATTAAGACGGTGGAAGGGCCGGACGATTACGCATCCATGCAAGAGGTGGTAAGACGCCGGTACAGTCGCATGATAGAGGAAGAAACTGCACTTCCAGACCTCATTATTACCGATGGCGGAAAGGGTCAGATGGACGTAGTAAGAGAGGTTATTGTCGACGAATTACACCTGGATATTCCTATCGCAGGTCTTGCCAAGGACGACCGGCACAGAACCAACGAACTCCTCTTCGGATTCCCTCCTCAAACCATCGCCCTACCACCCGAAAGCGAACTGTTCAAAGTACTGACGCAGATACAGGATGAGGTGCACAGATACGCTATCACCTTCCATCGCGACAAGCGCAGCAAACATGCTCTTCACTCAGAATTAGACGATATCAAAGGCATCGGTCCAAAGGCTAAAGAAGCCCTTCTGAGCAAGTTTAAGAGCGTGAAAAAGATGAAAGAAGCATCCTTGGAACAACTTTCAGAAGTATTAGGCCCTCATAAGGCAGAAATTCTTTCAAAATATTTCGAAGAAAAAGGCGAGAATATGAAATAAAAGTTGTATATTTGCAGTTCAAACTATACTATATATATATTAATAATAAGAAGAAGAACAGAACCGAAGCAAGCATTCCACAAATGCTATTCATAAAGTTCTATGTTCAACATTCAAAGTTCAAAGTAGTAATATGAGAATCGTAATACAGCGTGTCTCTCACGCCTCAGTTACCATCGAAGGAGAGGTTAAATCTGCCATCAGACAAGGATATCTGATCCTTCTGGGAATAGAGGAAAGCGACACTTCAGAAGATGTAGACTGGCTGGTCAGAAAGGTAATAGGACTCCGTGTTTTCGACGACGAAAACCACGTTATGAACCGCTCCATCATGGATATAAATGGTGAGATTTTGGTCATCAGCCAGTTCACCCTATTCGCCAGCTACAAGAAAGGAAACCGCCCAAGCTGGCTCAGAGCAGCCAAGCACGAAATCAGCATTCCACTCTATAAGGAGTTCTGCAAAAAGCTATCCGATGCACTCGGAAAGCCAGTAGAAACAGGCGAATTTGGTGCCGATATGAAGGTTGATTTACTGAACGATGGACCGGTAACCATCATGATGGATACTCACAACAAGGAATAATGCCCTACCCTTAAAGAAAGGCATCTTTCCCCATAAAAGAATTAGGAAGATGACAATAAAAGAAGCACAAGAAGCTGTAGATCAGTGGATTAAAGAATATGGCGTACGCTATTTCAGCGAACTTACCAATATGGCTTGCCTCACGGAAGAAGTGGGCGAACTGGCACGCGTCATTGCCCGAACATACGGTGACCAGAGTTTCAAGAAAGGCGAGAAACCTAACTTGGGCGAAGAAATGGCCGATGTTCTATGGGTGCTTATCTGCCTGGCAAATCAGACAGGGGTTGACTTGACAGAAGAACTCCAAAAGAGTTTTGACAAGAAGACCAAAAGGGATTCTGAAAGACATAAAAACAACCCAAAACTATCTGAGCATCAGGAAGATAAAGAACAGAACTACAAGAATTAAAATTGCTATTCATATAAAAACTTAACTTTAATAATTATATAAATAACATTAAGTATGAGCAGTATTAAAGAACAGGTTCTTGCACAGCAGGGACAGTATAAAGAGTCAGACGACAAGTATTTATCAGTTTTGAAGCAGTACAACTGCAACCTCAACGATGAGGAAGTAGCTGCTGCAGTAAAGAAGATTCTCGATGAGAAGGTAGCAGAGAATGAGACCATGGAGGTCTTGAAGTTCCTCTTCGGTAGCATCGAGTTGACTTCTCTCCATACAGAAGATACAGAAGAAAGCATCCTGAAGATGATTGAAAAGGTGAACCAGTTTGCCAAGGATTATCCTCAGCTTCCTCACGTAGCAACCGTATGTACCTACCCTAACTTTGCCGGCCTTATCAGCCAGAGTCTGGAGGTTGACGGCGTAGAAATCGCTGTAGTAAGTGGCAATTTCCCATCCTCTCAGACCTTTATCGAGGTAAAGATTGCAGAAACCGCTATGGCTATCAAGGATGGTGCTACAGAGGTGGATATCGTAATGCCTGTTGGCAAGTTCTTCAGCGAAGATTACGAGGGGCTCTGCGATGATATTCAGGAACTCAAGGAGACATGCGGAGAGCATAAAATGAAGTGCATTCTGGAGACAGGCGATCTGAAGAATTGCAGCAACATCATGAAGGCTTCTATCCTCGCAATGTACTCAGGTTCAGACTATATCAAGACCTCAACAGGCAAGGAGAAGGTCTCAGCTACCCCAGAAGCAGCATACGTCATGTGCCAGGCAATCAAGGCATATTACGAGAAGACTGGTATCCAGATTGGCTTCAAGCCTGCAGGTGGTATCAATACCGTTCATGATGCCGTAGTTTACTACACCATCGTGAAGGAAGTTTTGGGCGAGAAGTGGCTGACCAACCAGTGGTTGCGCCTCGGCACATCACGCCTGACCAACCTCCTCTTGAGCGAAATACTTGGCAAGGAGATTAAATACTTCTAAAGAAAAGTAACTGGTTATCAACAGAATACAAAAACGCAAAGGGTTGATTCTCTCTGAGAACCAACCCTTTTTATATTATGTTTTTCTTCAATTCTTATATTAAGCTTTTCTTTCAATCACAAAATCCAGGTAAGCCTTCAAGGCATTGTATATATCCTTATCCTCTACATAAGTATCGAGGAAATTCATAGCTTCGGCATGGAAATCCCACATGCGCTTATCCGCATATTCAATACCTCCGTTTTCTTTTGTAAATGCCACTAACTGAGCTATTTCGTCTGCCGTAACAGTATGAGTCTTAACCTTTCTGGCAAGCTTTATCATCTCCTCATCACCGGTAGACTTCAAAGCATATATTACAGGCAGAGTCAGTTTTCCTTCAACCATATCATTACCAGTAGGTTTACCTATCTCCTTGGAATCATAATAATCAAAGACATCATCACGGATCTGGAAGATGATGCCCAAGTTCTGTCCGAAACGCTTCGCCTCTTCAATCTGCAGTTCTGAAGCATTGGCAGACATCGCTCCGATACCGGCGCAAGCCTCAAAGAGAGCAGCCGTTTTCTGCTTAATCACCTGATAATAAATATCTTCCGATATCTCTTCATTACTGATACTGTTGAGCTGAAGAATCTCACCATTAGACAGGATACGTCCCAACTCAGCTAGATAACGCACGATTTCCTCTGAATGCGAATAAGATACATGAAGCAAGGCGGTGGAAAGAATGAAATCGCCCACCAGCACAGCCACCTTATTATTATAAGTAGCATTCACGCTAGCCTGTCCGCGGCGCTCCCCACTCTCATCAACCACATCATCATGTACCAGCGAAGCGGTATGAAGAAGCTCCAGACCTACCGCAGAATGCTGGGTAACACTGGAAACCTTTCCAAAATTACGTGCCATCAACAAGATGAGTATAGGACGCATACGTTTTCCAGCGCGCTGACGGATGTGGTCGAGCACCTGGGAAAGGAGGCCATCGCTATGCATAAGAGACTTGTTGAACAAATCTATAAAATCTGCTAATTCTGCCTCTATAGGCAGCTTGATAAGTGATAAATAGTCCATTATATGTGAGTAAATCTACTTAATTTCTGAAATTTGTTACAAAATTAATCAATTCTTCTTGAAATATCGCATTTTTTTAGTAATTTTACACCACAAAAATGAATATTATGGATAAATTGTTCCTTTTAGACGCGTATGCGCTCATTTATAGGTCGTATTACGCCTTTATGAAAGCCCCTCGAATCAATTCGAAGGGACTCAATACTTCGTGTGTAATGGGGTTCTGCAATACCCTCAACGAGATACTTACCAAGGAGAAACCTACCCATATTGCGGTGGCTTTCGACCATGGCAAGACCTTCCGTCATGAGGCTTTCCCTGCATATAAAGCTCAACGAGAAGAGACACCGGAAGACATCAAACTCTCTGTGCCTATCATCAAAAATATCCTGGAGGCATATCATATCCCTATCCTTCAGGTAGATGGTTTCGAGGCAGATGATATCATCGGAACCGTTGCCTTGAAGGCAGGTGAAAAGGGGATGGAAACCTACATGCTCACACCCGATAAGGATTACGCACAACTGGTTCGTAACAATGTTTTCATGTTCCGTCCCCGTCATGGCGGTGGATACGAAAAGTTGGGCGTACAGGAAATTGAAGAGAAATACAGCATTACTTCCCCACTCCAGGTTATCGACCTCCTTGCTCTGATGGGCGACTCAGCTGATAACTTCCCAGGCTGTCCGGGCGTGGGAGAAAAGACAGCCATCAAACTTATCAACGAGTTCGGTAGTGTAGAAGGTCTTATCGAGAACTCTTCTCAAGTGAAAGGCAAGCTCCGCGAAAAAGTGGAGGGTGCTGTAGAAGATATCAGGATGTCAAAGTTCCTGGCAACCATACGAACCGATGTTCCGGTAGAGATCAAGATGGAAGATTTGAAACGGGTAGAGCCAGACAATACAAAATTGGATGAAATCTTCACCGAGTTAGAATTTAAGTCGTTTGCTAATCGAGTTCTTAACAAACCTAAAAAGGTGCAAACAAAGCCTACAGGAGAGCTCGATTTATTTGGCGCACAGCCTGCCGATGGTAAGGAAGAGTCAAAAAACGCGAGTTTTGAGACCATTAAAACGACCTCTCATTCATATAAACTCATTGATACAGAAGGAGATGCAAGGAAACTTTATGACTATTTATTGACATTCAATATTCTCAGTCTAGACACAGAGACCACATCTACCGCTGCTATTGATGCAGAATTGGTGGGTTTGAGCTTTGCCGTAAAGGAAAAAGAGGCTTTCTACGTAGCAATTCCGGCAAATCGTGAAGAAGCCTTAAAAATCGTAAACATCTTCAAACCTCTCTACGAGAACCCGGAAATCCTGAAAGTGGGACAGAACATCAAATACGATTACGAGGTGTTGATGAACTACGGCATAGAGATTCAGGGCAAGATGTTCGATACGATGCTCGCCCACTATCTCATCCAGCCAGAACTTTACCACAACATGGATTACTTGGCAGAAGTATTCCTCAACTATCAGACCATCCACATCGAAGAACTGATTGGTCCGAAGGGAAAGAACCAGAAGTCGATGCGCGATCTCGCCCCATCAGATATTTACGAATATGCTGCCGAGGATGCCGACATCACATTGAGATTGAAAAATGTGCTCGAACCGAAACTCAAAGAGATAGATTGTGAAGATCTGTTCTGGAATGTAGAAATGCCACTGGTTCCGGTTCTTGCCCACATGGAGATGACAGGAGTGTGCATCGATACCGATACCCTGAAGGAAACATCCGAGAAACTCACCAACCGACTCAACGAGATAGAACATCATATCTATGAGTTGGCAGGAGAATCGTTCAACATCGCTTCTCCACGCCAGGTTGGAGAAATTCTCTTCGGAAAGATGAAGATTGTAGAGAAGCCTAAGAAGACGAAGACGGGCCAGTACGTAACAAGCGAAGAAGTACTTCAGCAGCTGCGCAGCAAGAGTCCGATCATCGATGAGATACTGAACTACAGAGGTTTAAAGAAACTTTTGGGTACCTACATAGATGCCCTTCCAAAGCTTATCAACCCTCGCACCGGTCACATTCACGCCTCATTCAACCAGGCCATCACAGCCACAGGCCGTCTTTCTTCAAGTGATCCGAACCTGCAGAATATTCCAGTACGCGATGACGATGGCAAGGAGATACGCAGATGCTTCATCCCAGAACCAGGCTGCCTGTTCTTCTCTGCCGACTATTCACAGATAGAACTTCGCATCATGGCACACCTGAGCCAGGATCCGAACATGGTAGAAGCATTCCGTGAAGGCTCTGATATTCACGCAGCTACAGCTGCCAAGATTTGGCATGAAGACATCAAAGAGGTAACAGATGCACAGCGCAAGAAGGCAAAAACAGCCAACTTCGGCATCATCTACGGCATCACGACCTTCGGTCTTGCCCAGCGCATGAACATCGAAAACCGGGAGGCAAAGCAGATCATAGAAGACTACTTCCGCACCTTCCCTGGTGTTCAGGCTTACATGGAGAAGGCAAAGGAAATGGCAAGAGAGAAAGGCTATGCCGAAACTCTCTTCCACCGCCGTCGCTACCTGCCGGACATTAACAGCAAGAATGGTACAGTAAGAGGATTTGCCGAGCGCAATGCCATCAATGCCCCTATCCAGGGCTCTGAAGCAGACATCATCAAGGTGGCAATGATTCGCATCTTCAACCGATTCAGAGCAGAAGGCATCAGGAGCAAGATGATTATCCAGGTGCATGACGAACTCAACTTCTCCGTCTTCCCGGAAGAGAAGGAAAAGGTAGAGAAGATTGTGGTAGAAGAGATGCAGAATGCCTACCAGCTCAGCGTGCCTCTGGTTGCTGATGCCGGATGGGGAAACAACTGGCTAGAAGCACATTAGAAAAAAACAGAAAGCGGCCGCAGAAACCGCAAGGCAACTTAAATACAAAGAAGCTCGCAAGATACCAAACGAATCATCTTGCGAGCTTTTCTTTTTCAGGATGTTCCACATGAAACAATCAAAATCTTCAATCAAAACCTTTTACCAAAATACCACTTAAAGACAAATAAGTCAAGTATATCTTGAAATCTTCCGTTATTTAGATTAAAAAGGATAATAAAATTATAATATTTCCAAATTAATTTGGTTGTTTCAGAAATAAAGTGTATATTTGCATTGTAAATCAGACAGATATGCAGAAGCATCTGTATGACAAATAGTAAATATATACAGTAATCAATCAAATTAAGAAAGAAAGGAACATTATGAAGAAATATGTTTGCGACGTGTGTGGTTGGATTTATGATCCAGAAGTGGGTGATCCAGAGGGCGGCATCGCTCCAGGTACAGCATTCGAGGATATCCCAGATGATTGGGTTTGCCCTCTTTGCGGAGTAGGCAAGGAAGATTTCAGCCCTGTAGAGGAATAAGTCTCTTTTGGGGAATTACCGAAGGAAATTCTCATAAAGGAATCAGCCGAAGGATATCCTCATAAAGGAATCATCCGAATGAAATGCCAGATATTCAGGCAACTCAAATATTAAACAAGGAGGAACCATTATGACAAAAATTAGAGAAATCTACCGCTGCCAGGTTTGTGGCAACGTGGTAGAAGTAGTAAACCCAGGAGCCGTGCTCAGCTGCTGTGGAGAGCCGATGAAACTGATGAAGGAAAACACCAGCGATGGCGCCAGGGAGAAGCACGTGCCTGTGATAGAACCTATCGAGGGCGGTTACCGCGTAACAGTAGGAAGCATGGAGCATCCGATGCTCCCAGAACATTACATCCAATGGATAGAATTGCTCACCCCTACCGATGTACTCCGCCATGAGTTGAAACCGGGCGAAAAGCCAGAGGCCATCTTCATGACAAGCGCAGAAGCCAAGGATGTTACGGCTCGAGAATACTGCAATCTCCACGGATTGTGGAAGGGGGTAATTGAAGGATAAAAACCATCATACCAACAAAAGGTCTCATGCTGTTTTCCCAACGTAGGGAATATGACATGAGACCTTTTTAACTTTATTTACATCTCATTTCTTACCACATTCGCCAGAAAATATCTATCTTTGCCGACAAAACGCTATAGATGATGAGAAGAATATGGAATAATCTTACATCAATATCCTTGCTGCCAGCATTATTCACCTGCATCTGTCAGATTTCCTGTTCACAAGATAAAGCAGCAGAAACCCTGCGCTCCGCCTACTATTGGAGTACAACATGGCAGATGGACAGCAGCAAGATGAACTTCATCCAGAAACACCATATCAAGCGACTCTACGTTAGATTCTTTGATGTGGTAAGGGATGCTGATGGAGAAATCATGCCCAATGCTACCCTGCAATTTGATACAACCGAAGAGAATATGACAGCCGAAGAAAAGGAGAAAGAATCTCTGATGCCGAAAGGAATGGAGATTATCCCCGTTGTCTATATCGTGAACGACTGTTTTAAAGCAAATACCAAGACGATTCCTAACAGCAGCGACAAGTCGGACAGGAAATCTTCAGATGAAACACCCCGGCAACTCGCAGATAAGATTCTGAACCGCATCCTTCAGATGAACGAAGCCAATGACATTGAGAACGTAAAAGAGATTCAGATAGACTGCGACTGGACAGCATCAACGCAAGAAGCTTATTTTGAATTCCTCCATTATTTAAAGGAGAAAGCCAAAGACAAGCAGATACAGCTGTCAGCCACCATCCGGTTACACCAGCTCTCGATGCCCCCACCCCCTGTGGATAGAGGCATCCTGATGATGTATAATACGGGCGATGTAAAACAGCTAAGCTGCCAAAAGCCGATACTCGACATGAAGGATGTGGCTCCTTACATCCAGCATCTGAGCAATTATCCGTTACCACTTTCTGCCGCCTATCCACTCTTCAGTTGGCGAGTTCTCTTTAGAGAAGGAAAATTCGTAGGCATCATGCATGCAGATGATGATTTCCCCGTATTGCCAAGCGACAGCATCATAGTAAGAAAACCCGAAATGAGCGACATCATGGAAGCCGTAAGAAGCATCAATCACCAGAATGAAGACATCAACAGCGAGGTCATTCTCTTCGACCTCAACACCGATAATATCAACCGATTTAACTCAGAAGATTATGAAAAGATTTTTAATCATAGGAGTGATGGCAGCAGCATTTAGCACCCACGCCAACGCCTGCGTTGCCGAATACTCAGATCACAACTACTATATGTTCAGCGTGTTCAATCGCGACCAGACTTCGCCGGCGTATCTCTACGACATCGCCAGCTACTGGCAGAAGTATGCCGGCAATACATCTTCCACCAACTTATCCTTCTACAGATGGAACAAGGAGGATATTCAGAAAGTAGCCCAAAGTAAGAAAGATGCAGGAATGCTTTCTTACCTGAGAAGCCTGAATGCCTACCTGGATGACTGCGAGAAACTGAATCCCAATGCCTGGAACTACGCCTCGAAGCAAGAACGACTGCAGATACAGCAATCGCTGACCCAGCTCAACAATGTCGCAAAAATTTATAAAGGCACCCAACTCAAGAGTCAGTATGCCCTGCTCCGTATGCGTACCAACATGATGAAGGGATTCCACCAGCAGAACATCACCTATTGGAATGCCATTGCCTCCCGACTTCCCAAGTCACCATGGCGGGAAGCAATGCGCAACATTTATGCCAGAGCTTTGTGGAAAACAGGGAAACATCAGCAGGCACTCGAAATCTATGCCGAACAGGGAGATATGGCAAGCATCAGAGTGCTCGCCCGAAACTATCGTAATCTTGCGGGCATCCAGAGCATTTATCTCAAGAACCCGAACTCGGCAATGCTCACCTATCTGGTGCAGGATTTCGTGAACAACTGTCAGCAGACGATAGACAGCCGCAACCAGAACCCAATAGACAAGGAATGGATTGAGGAAATAGGCGCCAAGATTATCTATCAGAAAGAGGCTCTCAGCTTCATCACTTTCGTCAACAAGGTCATCGCAGAAGGCAAGACACAGAATCCTTGCCTGTGGCGTTCTGCCACCGCCATGCTCCATTACCTTTATGGTTACCAGCAAGAAGCTTGGAAGGAAAGCACCGAAGCCATCAAGCTAGATGGCACGCAGCGAATGAAAGATAATGCAAGAGCCATCCGACTCCTGGTTTCTACCCGAAATGCACAGGTGGATAGCGATTACCCACAATATCTGGTTGGCGAATTCAAATGGCTCAACGAAATGGCGAAGGGAGAAAACCCAAGAGCGAAGGGAGAAAACCCAAGAGCGAAGGGAGAAAGCCAGAAAAAGGATGATTTCACCAATCCCGACATTCACTATGTAGAGGTGAAGGAGCGTGTGGCTTACCGCGCCCTGTACAATCGGTTCAAGACGATGGCAGATAAGGCGAAAAAGGAAAACCGGCAGGAAGCCGGCAGAGATTACGAAAGCATGGCTACGGCGATGTATGGCATGATGGATGCCTACATGCGAACCTTCTACAAGGAGCAACAGGATGAAGAATACATCAGCCGATACCGTTATTCTTCAGAATACGCCCTTCGTCTCGATTCTCTCTCTGCACAGCAACTTGCTGATTACTATCGCTTCATCACCGCTCAGCATCAGGATGCCTTTCAGCAATACGTCTGCCAGTCGCTCTATCGCAATGCCGATTTCTTCAAGGACATGATAGGCACCAAGTATCTTGCCGAGGGTAACTTTGGCGAAGCTGTCCGCTGGCAGAAGGATGTATCCTTGAAGTTCATCAACAACCAGGCCATCAGTTTCTATGCCGAGAAGCGCAGCTATGCTGTGCCTTACTGGTTCAACCACCAGAAGGTGAATGATTCGGATATGTGGAGCATCCAGGGCAGTTATGCCCACCTGAAGGAGAACCCTAAGTGGAAATTCTGCCAGGAGATGAACCAGCTCATCAGTCAATACAATGTGGCTCGCGAGGGCGAAGTCAGAGAAAAGCTTGCCTATGAGCTTGCCACCCGCTATTACCAGGCATCCTGCTATGGCGACTGCTGGTATCTTACCCACTATGGCAAGAGCGTAGCTGATAGTGCCCGCACAGGCGAAGCCGATTTCGCAGCTATCGCTCAGAAATATCTAAAGGTAAGCAAGCAAAGCAGCAACCTTACGCTTCGTTATCATTCGCTCTATGCCCTCTCATCCATCGGCATCGATCCATGGTTTAAGATAACATACGATGCCAACTGGAACGAGCAGAAGCTTCTACAGTCACAATCCGCTCAATATCAGGCGATGATAGAATGGAGCCAATTCAGCCGTCAACATCCGGAAATCGTGGATAGCTACACCACCCGATGTGATGTATTGAAGCAATTCGAAAAGAATCTCTAAAAAATGCTATCATAAAGGCATCCACTACCCCTGTGGATGCCTTTTTTAGTTAATTTTCCACGATTTCTTTGTATCTTTCATTTATAATGTGTAACTTTGTATCCAATATATTTAAAGTAATACACCAATGGCAAAGAACAATAAGCAGACAGCTGGTCAAGACGGCAACAGCACCAAAAAGACCACCAAGAAGAAAGTCAAGGTTTCGCATATCGTGAAACCAGAAAATATGACTTTGAAGGAATGGCAAATCAAACTGCGCAAGCAGGTGACCGATATCGAGCACTTCGATATCAGTTGTGTTGATGATGCCCTTTGCCCTGGAGAGTACATCGTTCGCAACCCTGAAAAGAACAACGAATATAAGGTGGTGTATCGTGGAGCCAACAGTGAATGGAATTATTGTTCCTGCATGGATTTCAAGACTTCGAGACTCGGCACTTGCAAACATATCGAAGCCGTCAAGAAATGGTTTGGCGGAAAGAGGGGCGTGCATGTGCATCGGGAATTGCCACCTTATACTTCTGTCTATCTTTCCTATCGGGATGAGCGATGCGTAAAGATTCGTATCGGCTCAGACAACAAGGAGGCATACGAACAGTTAGCCAAGGATTACTTTGACAAGAACCACGTCTTGAAGAAGTCAGCCTATGCCCGCATTGGCTCTTTCTTGAAACAAGCTCGCCAAATCAGCGATACATTCAGATGCTATAAAGATGCCATTGACTTTATCATCGATATTCGCGAAAAAGCGAAAAGAAAGAAGATTGTGAAGACATACGATGATGAAAAACTCGACAATCTCCTGAAAGTAAACCTCTATCCTTACCAGAAAGAGGGCATCCGCTTTGCTGCAAAGGCAGGAAAGGCTATCATTGCCGACGAGATGGGTCTCGGAAAGACAATCCAAGCTATCGGTACTGCCGAACTGTTACGCAAGGAAGGTCTTATTGGCTCTGTACTCATCCTCTGCCCAACCTCGCTCAAATACCAGTGGCGAAGTGAAATCAAGAAGTTTACTGATGCCGAAGTCTTCGTCATAGAGGGAAGTCATCTCAAGAGAAAGGAAGCGTACAATCGCCCGGAACCTTACAAGATTATTTCCTATAATAGTGCCGCCAATGACATCAAGATACTCGGCAGTTTGCAAACCGATATGCTCATCATGGACGAGGTGCAGCGCCTGAAAAACTGGAACACGCAGATTTCCCGTGCGGCAAGAAAGATAGAATCAGATTACTCCGTAATTCTATCCGGTACCCCATTGGAGAACAAGCTCGACGAACTCTACTCTATCGTGGAGTTTGTTGATAATTTCCGCCTTGCCCCTTACTACCTCTTCAAAGACAAGCATATCATTACTGATGAAACAGGAAAAGTACTAGGTTATAAGAACTTAAACGATATTGGCAAGAAGTTGGGCGATATCCTCATTCGTCGTCGCAAGAAGGATGTGAAACTTCAGATGCCTGAGCGTTCAGACAAGAACCTTTTCATCCCGATGACCAACGAGCAGATGGAGATGCATCAGGAGTGGCAGAACCAGGTACGTATCCTAGTTCTGAAATGGCGCAGGATGCATTTCCTGTCCGATAAAGACCGCAAGCGTCTCCTGCTCTTCCTCTCACAGATGCGCATGGTATGTGACAGCAGTTATATCCTCGACCAAAATACGAGATACGATACCAAGGTGGATGAATGCGTGAACATCATCAACGACATCATCAGCGAGGAAGGTGAAAAGGTTGTGGTATTCAGTCAGTGGGAACGCATGACCCGCCTCATCGCCAAGGAACTGGAGAAAAAGGAAATAGGCTTTGAATATCTACACGGTGGCGTGCCATCCGAAAAGCGCAAAAATCTGGTAGATAATTTCATGAACGAACCATCGAGCCGGGTTTTCCTCTCTACCGATGCCGGAAGCACAGGCCTGAACCTGCAGTCAGCCGCAACCATCATCAACATCGATTTGCCTTGGAATCCTGCCGTTCTCGAACAGCGTATCGGTCGCATCTATCGCCTTGGGCAGGAGAACAACATCCAGGTTATCAATCTTGTAACACCAGATTCCATTGAACAGGAAATGCTCAGTAAATTGCGTTTCAAGACCTCCATGTTTGAGGGCGTTCTAGATGATGGCGAAGATTCCGTATTCATCACAGATGATAAGTTCAGCAAGATGATGGAGACTGTAAGCGGTATGGTAGAAGAGAATGAAGAAACAGAGAAAGTCAAGAAAGTCAAGGATACTGATACCGTTAATGATTCCGAAGGTCAGACAGAAAAGCCAAAAGCCGAGGAAAGCTTTGCAACTATCAATCCTAAGGATTTGGAAACAGACAAGGCTCGCGACGAACATAAATCTGACGAGAATAAAGAAGAGGTTTCTATCCAACAGCAAACGAATTCATCTTCGAACAGAGAATCCGTCACTAATCGCTCAAGTCAGCCAAAGGATTTGGTAGCCCAAGGAATATCTTTCCTCTCAGGCTTAGCCGAAACATTAAAGTCGCCAGAAGCCACTGCCCAGCTGGTTGATTCCATCGTTGAGCAAGACGAGCAGACAGGAGCGACCTCCATCAAGATACCTGTGGAGAGCAAAGAGACTGTCTCTAATCTCTTGAATCTCATAGGGAAACTATTCGCAAAATAAACTCTATATTATTCAATCATTTTGCTGATGTCAGCAAAATGATCACCATAGTTCTAAGAAATTCATCGCACAACAACTGAACTACGCCCGCACATCAGCTGTTATGCATGCGCACAACAGGTGATGTGCAATCGCACAACAGTTGTTGTGCGGTTGCAGAAGGTATCTCTTCCAGCAATTTATCCTATCTCTTCCAACAACTTATCCTATATATCCCAAAGACTTATGTAATATTTTTCAGGCACCTCTCCCGTATATTCCAACGTCTTCACCTATATCGTTGCGCTTCCTCAAGCGTTTCTGTCGGTTTACCATCGTTGATTCTTCCGCACATCTATGATTTTTAGTTAATTTTCCACGATTTCTTCGTATCTTTCATTTATAATGTGTAACTTTGCACCGGAAATTTAAACGTTTAAAGATAAAATGGCATTAAAATGTGGTATTGTAGGCCTCCCAAACGTGGGTAAGTCTACACTGTTCAACTGTCTGTCTAGTGCAAAGGCACAGGCAGCTAACTTCCCTTTCTGTACTATCGAACCAAACTTGGGCGTCATCACCGTACCTGATGAGCGACTCAACAAGTTGGCCGAGATTGTTCACCCAGGACGCATCGTCCCAGCTACTTGCGAAATCGTGGATATCGCAGGTCTCGTTAAGGGTGCCAGCAAGGGCGAAGGTCTTGGTAATAAATTCTTGGGAAATATCCGTGAGTGCGATGCTATCATCCACGTAATCCGCTGCTTCGACGATGACAACATCGTGCGCGAAGGTGGCGCTAAGGTTGACCCTCTGGAGGATAAGAGCGTTATCGATACAGAGTTGCAGCTCAAGGACCTGGAAACTATCGAATCTCAGCTCGCCAAGCAGAAGAAAACTGCTGCTGCAGGCAACAAGGATGCTAAGACGATGGTTACCGTTCTGGAGGCTTACAAGGCCGAATTGGAGCAGGGAAGGAACGCCCGTGGCGTAACTTTCGAAAGCAAGGAAGAGCAGAAGGTGGCTCACGACCTCTTCCTCCTCACTACCAAGCCAGTACTCTATGTTGCCAATGTTGACGAGGCTTCTGCCAAGACCGGCAACGAGTATAGCAAGAAGGTAGAGGAAATCGCCAAGGAAGAAGGTGCTGAGTGCATGGTCATCGCTGCCAAGACAGAGGAAGACATCGCATCGCTCGAAACCTACGAGGACAAACTGATGTTCCTCGAAGAACTCGGACTGGAAGAGAGCGGCGTAAACCGACTCATCAAGAAGGCATACGCCCTGCTGAACCTCGAAACATTCATCACTGCTGGTGAGATGGAGGTAAAGGCATGGACCTATCACAAGGGCTGGAAGGCTCCTCAGTGTGCCGGCGTCATCCACACCGACTTCGAGAAGGGATTCATCCGTGCAGAGGTTATCAAATATGATGACTATATCAAGTATGGCTCTGAAGCTGCTGTACGCGAGGCAGGCAAGCTCGGCATCGAGGGTAAGGAATACGTCGTACAGGATGGCGACATCATGCACTTCCGCTTCAATGTATAATCCTATTCTTCTACGGTTATGATAGCAAATCTGCTTAACTATATCGTATGGGACCCGGATCCTATTCTGGCTCATCTGGGTCCTATGACCATCCGCTACTACTCCACCTGCTGGATGATTGGTCTGCTGCTGGGCTATCTGCTCATGAGCAAGCTCTACAAGCAGCAGGGGCTCTCAGATGAGAAGTTCTCCCCACTGTTTCTCTACATCTTCTTCGGTGTACTGATAGGTGGCCGTTTGGGACATTGCATCTTCTATCAGCCGGAATATTTCCTCACCCAGTGGGATCACTTCATCGAGATGCTGATACCTGTTCACCACATGCCAGACGGCAGCTGGAAGTTTACGGGTTATGAGGGACTGGCGAGCCACGGAGGCGTATTCGGCATGTTCATCGGCATCTGGCTCTATTGCCGCAACATGAAGGTGAGCGGCTGGGTAGTGCTCGATAATATGGGTATCTGCTCAGGCATTACAGCCACCTTCATCCGTTTGGGCAATCTGATGAATTCAGAGATTATCGGCAAGGTAACCGATGTGCCTTGGGCGTTTATCTTCGTTCGCGAAGACCAGTATCCACGCCATCCGGGTCAGCTCTACGAGGCTTTGGCATATTTCTGCTTCTTCCTCCTCATCCTCTTCATCTACAAGAAGAGAGGACCTAAGAGCGTTGGCACCGGTTTCTATTTCGGTCTATGCCTTACCCTCATCTTCACCTTCCGTTTCTTCATCGAATATACGAAGGAGATCCAGGTGGCATTCGAGGCTGGTCTGCCTATGGATATGGGACAGATATTGAGCATTCCGCTCATCATCGCCGGTGTATGGAGCATCGCTTCCAGCACAAAGAGAGCGAAAGAAAAGAACGTAGAGGCAAAATAATATTTGACCGTTTATTTTTATCAAAAAATCCCTCCTCGTGCAACAGCATCTGCTGCCACGGGGAGGGATTTATATTTTATCTTCCCAGCAGAATCTTCTTGATGTCATTGAGTTTGTTCAATGCCTCTACCGGAGTAAGATTGTTCACATCTAACCCGAGTATTTCATCACGTATCTGCGTCAGTACAGGATCATCGAGCTGGAAGAAACTGAGCTGCACACCATCCTTAGGTTCATCGATATGCTGAACGTTCGGTTTACCGGCACCGCCTACCCCGGCATTGTCATCCTCCAACTGCTTGAGAATCACATTGGCACGGTTCACGATGCTGCGAGGCATACCGGCAATCTCTGCCACATGGATACCGAAAGAGTGCTCACTGCCTCCCGGTTCCAGTTTACGCAGGAAGATTACCTTTCCGTCCACCTCTCTCACACTCACATTGAAGTTCTTGATGCGAGGGAAGTTCTTCTCCATCTCGTTCAACTCATGATAGTGGGTAGCAAAGAGCGTACGTGCTTGCGCCTTCTTATATTCGTGCAGATATTCCACGATAGCCCAGGCGATGGAAATACCGTCGTAGGTAGATGTACCTCTTCCCAGCTCATCAAAGAGCACCAGCGAGCGCGGAGAAACGTTGTTCAGGATGTTCGCCGCCTCGGTCATCTCTACCATGAAGGTTGATTCGCCGAGCGATATATTGTCGCTTGCACCTACACGGGTGAAGATTTTATCCACCAGTCCCACTCTAGCGCTCTCTGCGGGCACGAAACAGCCTACCTGTGCCAGCAGCACGATAAGGGCAGTCTGGCGCAGCAGAGCCGATTTACCAGCCATGTTAGGACCTGTAATCATCATGATCTGCTGTTTCTCGGTATCGAGCAGCACATCGTTAGGTACATAGCGTTCGCCCAGCGGCAGTTGGGTTTCAATCACCGGATGCCTGCCCTGCTTGATGTCGAGCACCTCAGAATCATCGATGATAGGGCGCACGTAGCGGTTCTCGTCAGATGTCTTGGCGAATGACAAAAGACAGTCCATACGGGCGATGAGGTTGGCATTGATCTGTATCTGAGGAATATACTCTTGCATGGCAGCTATCAGTTCGTTGAAGAGCTGCGCTTCCAATACCAGAATCTTCTCATCAGCACCGAGAATCTTTTCCTCATATTCCTTCAGTTCCTGGGTGATATAACGTTCTGCCTGAGCCAGCGTCTGCTTGCGTATCCACTCCTCAGGCACCTTGTCCTTAAAGGTATTTCTCACCTCCAAATAGTATCCGAAGACATTGTTGTAACCTACCTTCAGACTCGAGATTCCTGTCTTTTCTATCTCCCTTTCCTGTATCTTGAGCAGATAATCCTTGCCGTGGCGGCTGATGGCACGAAGGTCGTCGAGTTCGGCATTGAATCCGTCGGCTATCACGTCACCCTTATTGACCAGCTGTGGCGGATCGGGCTGTATTTCCCTGGCAATGCGGTCTTTCAGTGTCTCGCATACGTTCAGCTGCTCGCCTACCCTTTTCAGTGCCTCGTTCGTAGCATGCTGACATGCCACCTTGATAGGCTTGATGGCTTCGAGTGCATTCTTCAGCTGTACCACTTCGCGAGGTGAAACTCTGCCCACGGCTACTTTGGAGATGATACGCTCCAGATCACCGATGCGGTGCAGCTGGTCATCCAGAAGCTGTCGGAATTCCGGTTCCTTGAAGAAATATTCCACGATGTCGAGGCGCTCGTTGATAGGTTTCACGTCCTTCAACGGGAAGACCAGCCAGCGGCGGAGCATACGTCCGCCCATCGCCGTTACCGTACGGTCGATAACATTCAGGAGCGAAGAACCGTCTTCCTGCATAGGGGCAACCAGTTCCAGACTGCGGATGGTAAACCGGTCCATACGCACAAACTTATCTTCTTCGATACGTGAAAGGGCGGTGATATGATTAATCTGTGTATGCTGGGTAATCTCGAGATACTGCATGATGGCACCACTGGCTATCACGCCGTTCTTGAGATGCTCTACACCGAAACCTTTCAGAGATTTGGTCTTGAAATGTCCCAGGAGTTTCTGCAGGGCTGTCTGTTCAGTGAAAACCCAGTCGTCCAGTTCGAAGGTACAGTATTTGCTGCCGAAATATTTCTCGAAGTCGTTCTTGCGGGCACGGTCGTAGAGCACCTCTTTCGGCATGAAGTTGCCCATCAGTTTCTCTACATAGTCGTAGGTTCCCTCGCCGGTCAGGAATTCTCCGGTCGAGATATCCAGAAAGCTCACACCGCAGGCGGTCTTGCCGAAGTGTACGGCTGCCAGGAAGTTGTTCTCCTTGTAGTTCAGCACGTTATCTCCCATCGCCACACCCGGTGTAACGAGTTCGGTAATACCGCGCTTCACCATCTTGTCCATCTGGCTCAGTCCCTTCTTACCTTTTATTTCGAGTCGTTTCTTCTTCGGGTCTTCCAACTGGTCGCATACCGCCACGCGCTTTCCTGCCCTGATAAGTTTAGGCAGATAGGTGTCCAGAGCATGATGAGGGAATCCAGCCATCTCGGTCGTGCCCGTAGAACCGCCATTGTTGCGTCGGGTCAGCGTAATACCGAGTATACGGGATGCCTCCACCGCATCTTCGCAGTAAGTTTCGTAGAAGTCACCGCAACGGAAGAGCAGCAGCGCTTCGGGATGTTTCGATTTCATCTCGAAAAACTGTCTCATCATCGGTGTAAGACCTTTATTATCGTTTGCCATTATCTTTTTTCTCCTTATATTATTTCTTTTAATTTACATAGTTTCTATCTACAATACTCCTCCTTAAACCACAGCCGGTATATCGGATCAACAAAACCAAAAGCATCGTTTTGCTTTTCGATAATATCTTTGTTCTGGAGAGTTTTCCTGTTCTTGACAATCGTATTCGGATTACCAAGATTATAGATTTGTTTCACGGCTTGCGAGGAGAAATGGTGATAGATATTTTGCCATATTCCTAGTAATTTAGTACAAAGTTACAAAATATTACCCTAAGGTAAGTTACCCTAAGGTAATATTTAGAGTTTTTTAAATGAATATATGCTGCATTACCATAATAAAGCCGTACTTTTGTACTCATGAAAAAGAAACAATTATACATAGGGGTACTGACGGTTGCTTGCTGCGCGCTCGTGGCAATAGGCATCACCTTGCACTTGCTCTACCCCAAGAAACAGATACAGAACCTGGTGAAAAACCCACCGGTTCTCCGGCTCAAGCCACAGCCTGCAGATACGCTGAAGAAAAAACCTGTGAAGAAGATGGATTTCAATATCTCCGGAACGTTAAGAGATAAGGAGGGGAAGGGAGTGGCTGGCGTTATCGTGAGCGATGGATTCAACTGTGTGAAAACCGATGCGCAGGGCAGATATAAGATGAAGCGAGATAGTCTGGCCAGATTCATTTACTATTCTGTTCCAGCCGATTGCGAGGTTCCTACCCATTCTAAGACCGATCGCACGGCTTACTTCTACCAGAAGGTTTCCAAGGGGAAGAAAACCTATAACTTCACCCTCACCCGACTGCCGGGCGGCAAGGAAGTACACTATAAGATGATTGTCATCGGCGACCCACAGGTTACCAATGCCTACAGCCCTTACTATACTTCTCCCGATGATAACCCCATCAAGAAGAGTGATGTAGAAAGATTCACCACCCAGACGATGGCGGATATCAGACAGACCATCCAGAGTCTTCCAGCCGGAACTCCTGTATATGGACTCAGCATGGGTGATGATGTGCAGTATTATGGCGGTTACAACGCCAAACTGGAGCGACAGATACGTGAGGCATTGGGCTCTTCAGAGATGCGCCTCTTCTCCGTCATCGGCAATCACGACCAGGATGGCAAGGCACTCTATCGTAAGAAATGGGAGGAGAATTTCGGTCCTACCGATTTTTCCTTCAACCGTGGTGATGTGCATTATGTCTGCATCAACAACTGCTTCTTCCATCGCGGCATGTCCTATTATTCTCCTGGAGAATTACGTGAGCGCCAAGTAAAATGGCTGAAGCAGAATCTCGCCCTCACGCCAAAGGATATGAAGGTGGTACTCTGTTATCATATTCCTTTTACCTTTGGTAATGCGCCTTTCAGCAAGGCGAAGCCGCTGACCAATGTCCATGAGGAGGGACACTATTCTTCTTCTCGTCTCTCTCTCCTACTCTCTTTGCTGAAGCAGTTTAAGGGAGGATACGAACTCTTCTGCGGACATACCCATTTTGCCTGTAACCACGAAATCAAGTATGAGGGCGAGGATGTGATGGAGCATTGCCATGCTGCTGCCTGTGGCAATATATGGCAGTCGAACATCAATATCTGCGGCACCCCGAACGGATATTATGTATACAGTTTTGTGGGTACCAGCATCAGCAACTGTTATTACAAGGGAACCTACTGGGATAAGAGCAAGCAGATGACCTTGTTCCGTGCGCAGACCGATTTCAACGGCGAGAAATACGCTAGGGATTGGCAGTTGGCAAACAACAGGAATATCCTGGTAGCCAATGTCTTCAATGCTACCAGTCATTGGCGTGTAGTAGCCGTAGAGGATGGCAAGGAGTATCTGATGGGTCGCCTCAGCGGAAAGGGTCAGGATGCCTTTGCCGCCGGCTATCATCATAAATACAGCGAGAGTGTATCCTATCGTTTCGTGAGCAAGGGCAACGGTTATCTCATCATGAACCACCTATATTATTATACTCCTAGGAATCCGAATGCCCGAATCATCATCAAGGCATCCGATCCTTACGGAAATACCTATACGGCATCGAGCGATGAGGTAACGACAGAGCCTTTCGCCAACTTTGCCCATTATTACGAAAAAGAGTATAAGGAATATAAGAAAGTGAAGGATAAGATGTTGCGCGATTCCACATCTAGCAGACAGAAAGATTCACTTGCTGCAAAGAAGAAGAATTCTTCGGCAGCGCAAAAATAAAAAGAGGGTGCGTCATAAGTTGATGATGCACCCTCTTTTAAAAAATATTATTTGTTCAGTTTCCAGGTAACACCATCCTTGGTGTCCTTTACCTCGAATCCGGCTTCAGCCAGGGCATCGCGAATCTGGTCGCTGGTAGCCCAATCCTTATCAGCCTTAGCCTTGGCACGCAGGTTGAGAACCATATCTACTACCTTGCCATAAGCCTCTTCGCGGGCATCGTTGTTGGCACCCTTCTCGCTCTTCAAACCGAGCAAGTCGAAGGTGAAGAGTTGCATGGTATCTGAAAGCTCCTTCAGGTCTTCGGCAGAGATGTTTGCCTTATGGTCGAGGGCAGTATTGATGACGTGGCAAGCCTCGAAGAGATAGCTGATAACGAGCTGAGTCTGGAAGTCATCGTTCATCGCATCGTAGCAGCGCTGGCGCAATTCGCTTACAAACTTCTTCACCTGCTCATCGCTCTGCTTAGCCACAGGTACACGCTCCAGGTCGTTCAAACCGTTCATCAGGCGCTCCAATCCCTTCTGGCTAGCCTTCAAGGCATCGTTAGAGAAATCTACGGTGCTGCGGTAGTGGGCAGAGAGGATGAAGAAGCGGATGGTCATTGGCGAATAAGCCTGCTCCAAACTGTCGTGATTGCCAGTGAAGAACTGCTCCAAAGTGATGAAGTTGCCCAAACTCTTACCCATCTTCTGGCCGTTGATGGTAATCATATTGTTGTGCATCCAGTAACGAACCATCTGGTCGCCCTGAGAAGCCACAGCCTGTGCAATCTCGCACTCGTGGTGAGGGAAAATCAAATCCATGCCACCACCGTGAATGTCGAAGTGGCTGCCCAGATACTTTCTGCCCATCGCTGTACACTCGCAGTGCCATCCTGGGAATCCATCGCTCCAAGGACTAGGCCAGCGCATGATATGCTCAGGAGAAGCCTTCTTCCAGAGAGCAAAGTCAGCCTGGTTCTTCTTCTCGCCGATACCAGCCAGTTCGCGGCTCTCGTTGATGACGTTCTCCAGGTTACGGCCGGAGAGGATGCCGTACTTATGATCCTTGTTATACTTCTCGATATCGAAGTAGATAGAGCCGTTGCTCTCGTAGGCATAGCCATTGTCCAGGATTTCCTGTACCAGTTTCTCCTGTTCAATGATATGGCCTGTGGCATGAGGCTCAATGCTAGGAGGGAGTACGTTCAGCGCTTCCATGGCATCGTGGTAGCGGTTGGTATAGTACTGTGCAATCTCCATTGGCTCCAACTGTTCCAAGCGAGCCTTCTTCTCAATCTTGTCATCGCCCTCATCAGCATCGTGCTCCAGGTGACCCACGTCGGTAATGTTTCTAACGTAGCGAACCTTATAGCCCAGGTGCTTGAGATAGCGGAAGAGTATATCGAATGTGATGGCTGGTCGTGCATGACCGAGATGCGGATCGCCATACACGGTAGGGCCACAAACATACATGCCCACGTTAGGAGCGTGGAGCGGAGTGAATCTCTCTTTCGTACGAGTGAGAGTGTTGTAAATCAGTAATTTCTGTTCCATCTTGTATGAACCTTTCTTTTATATTATTTATATTTTGAGTGCAAAGTTAACTCATTTTTCTGACATATCCGACAAATCATTCGCAAAATGTTATTAAATGCCCCGAAAATATCAATGGAACAGATCTTCCATGGTCAATTCTCTCTGTATGATGCCGCTATATTTGGCTGCAAATATATAAAAATACCACTTAAAGCCAAACGAATGGGCAAGAAAGTGGCTCTAAGTGGTAATTTTAACATATTTAGAGCCAAAATGGTATTGCAAGAGTACAACTTTTATTCGAAAGTAGAGCCATTTAAGATGATATTTTTTAGGTAGGCTTGCACTTTTAGGCAGGAATGTTTGGAGATAAAAAATAAAAGGTGTATATTTGCAGCGTGATTACTATTTAAAAAGAGGAGGTAAATATGGATAGATATCAAATTATACGTATAATCCATGACTATATGTCTAGGAAGCCTGTGTTGAAGGCATGGATTTTTGGGTCTTTTGCTCGTGGTGAAGAAAGGGCTCAGAGCGATATAGATATTCTCTTTGTCCCCGATTTTGAGCATGGTTCATTTACTTTGCTTACCCATGGAGGAATGTATGAGGATTTGAAGCAATTGCTAGGTCGTGAAGTTGACTTGGTAGTTGATGGCTCTTTGCGTCCGTATGCTCAGGAGAGTGTGGAACGAGATAAAATCTTGGTATATGAGAGAGCTAGTTAGGGATAAAGGAAGATTGGAAGATATTGTGGAGTATTCTTCCAACGTACTCAAAATCATTGATGGGATAGATTTTGAGGAGTTTTCCTCAAATATTTTAGTCTATTTTGCAACGATGAAAAATGTAGAGATAGTAGGCGAGGCTGCTTATATGCTGACCAAGGAATTCAAGGCAAGTCACCCAGAGATTCCTTGGAAACAGGTGGAAGGTATGCGCCATGTTTTGGTGCATGGTTATTCGCAGGTGTTGCCTCGTATTCTTTGGGCAACAGCAAAGGAGAATATTCCCGAAATCAAGGCTCAAGTGGAGAAATACCTGAACGAGATAGATTGGGAACATTATTGTGGGGACTGATGAACTTGTTCTTCTATACTGATCTATATTAAGCACTTGTAGATATGAAAGAAAATAATAAATTAAAAGTAGTTCATACCACATGGGGAGAGTTCTTGAAAGAACATCCTGTAAAAGAAGTGGTGGAAATGGTAGATTGACCGAAGGGTCATGTGGCAAGGGTTATAACTGTCAATGAAATATAGCAAAAAGAGGCGTGGTTTTCGCATAATGGAACCATGCCTCTCTTTTTGCTTTTTATTGTCGGAATATTCCTATTCTTGCGCCGTCTCTTCCTGACGACAAAGATACGGCGAATTGTTGAGAGTACCAAACTTTCCGCTATCTTTTTGCATAAAGCAAGTGAATTCTGCATAACTATTCACGAATCGTAAGTATTTTAGCTATTATTTGCATAAAATTATCAAATTATTAGCTTATATCGAAAATAATGTGTAACTTTGCAGCCGCAAACAGTTATCAATTATTTAGCATGCGGCTATCAGTTCCGCTAATGAGTATTAAAAGTAAGTTAGAAAATGGCATATACAAGATTGAGTGCTGCCGAAGCGGCAGCGATGATTAACGATCAAGATACAATCGGATTGAGTGGTTTCACACCAAACGGCGTGCCTAAGGCAACCTTCCGCGAACTCTCCAAGAGAGCCGTGGCTGAGCACGAGGCGGGCAGACCTTTCCAGGTGGGCATCCTCACAGGTGCTTCTACCTCGCAGAGTATCGAAGGTGACATGGCGGCAGCCCATGCCATCAAGTTCCGTGCGCCATTTTCTACCAACAAGGACTTTAGAACTCATACCAACCTGGGCGAGATTGATTATGAGGATATGCACCTCGGCCACATGGCTGAGCGCCTGCGCCGTGGTTTCTATGGCGAAATAGACCTTGCCATCATCGAAGTTTCTGATTTGGAAGAAGGCGAAACCACCTGCAAGGCTTTTCTGACCTCTGCCGGCGGCATCGTGCCTACCATCGCCCGCCTTGCCAAGAAGGTGCTCATCGAGAAGAATACCTTCCACAGTCCTGCCTCCCGCTATCTGCACGATGTATACGAGATAGCAGAATGCCCATTCCGCACCCCTATTCCTATCATGAACGTAGGTGATAGAATCGGTAAGGAGTATGTGGAGATTGATGCTCGCAAGATTATCGGTGTGGTAGAATGCAACATCCCGGAAGAGGCTCGTGCCTTCAAGCCGCTCGACCCTGTAACCGAACAGATGGGACACAACGTGGCTGACTTTCTGGTCAGCGACCTGAAGAAGGGGCATATTCCTCCTCAGTTCCTGCCTTTGCAGAGCGGAGTGGGCGTAACTTCCAATGCTGTTCTTGAGGCATTGGGCCAGAATCCTAACGTGCCGGTATTCAGCGTTTATACCGAGGTGGTTCAGGATGCCGTAGTAAAATACATGCGTGAGGGAAGAATCAAGGATGCTTCCTGCTCTTCGCTCACCGTAACCAACGATACGCTGAAAGAGGTGTATGATGATATTGATTACTTCAAACAGCATCTCACCATCCGCCAGAGCGAGATTTCGAACTCTCCTGAGGTCATCCGCCGACTGGGTGTCATCGCCATGAACACCGCCATCGAGTGCGATATCTACGGCAATGAAAACTCCAGCCATATCTGCGGCAGCAAGCTGATGAATGGTATCGGCGGTTCCTGCGATTACGAGCGCAATGGTTTCATCTCTATCTTCACCACGCAGAGTACCACCAAGAACGGCTGCATCTCTGCCATCGTTCCGATGTGCAGTCATGTGGATAGTACAGAGCATGATGTGGATGTGATTGTCACCGAACAGGGAGTAGCCGATCTACGTGGTAAGGGTCCGTTGCGCCGTGCCAAGGAGATTATCGAAAACTGTGCGCACCCAGATTACCGTCCGATGCTCCGTGAGTATCTGAAGTTTGCCGAGAAGGGCCACGAGCCACAGAGCATGCGTGCCGCCCTCGCCATGCACGATACCTTCCTGAAGAAGGGCGACATGAGACTGACAGATTTCGGAGAATATCTGAAATAACTCAAGAAACAATACACATTTTCTAGGCGTAATGCATACGCCTAGAAAAGTTTTTTCTCTTTTTATCCCTCACATCCATCACGTTTTCCATTTCAAAAACTCTAATTATTTGATAATAAGACTGTTATATATGCTATATAGCGTGATAGATTGATAAGATATTTACAATATCCATCACGCTATCCATCACGATTTAGGGTTATCTATCACGTTTTTCTGCTTATCGTTATGCAAAAGAAACCGAATTTGTTTACGAGTAAAGCAAAATCCCTTGCCACAGGGCGAAAAGCGGGTACCACACGTATCGGTTCGTTTCACAGGATGAAACGAAGTGTTTCTCCGCTTGAAACCGTAACAGATGATAGATAATTACAAAAAAATTTGTTCATATGAAGGCTACGCTGGGTTACATATATGGCTGTGCTGGGTTAAGGATATGGCTGCGCTGGGTTATGAATATGGCTGCGCTGGGTTAAGGATATGACTGCATCGGGGTAAGGATATGACTGCGTAAGCTAACGGAGCCGTATCCGTAGGCTTATCGAGACATATGCATCAGCTAACAGAGATGTCTGAACTCGCTTACTGAACTACTTGAGTTGCTTGACTGAAGTGTGATACAGCTCCCTTTGGAAATCATTAAGAATCTGAGCAATTCATAAAAAATATAATTTTTGTGCCATATTTTTCAATTAAACGTTTATTTTTCTGCACAGATAGTCATATTTTTCGATTAAGAAGCATCCTTATGCCATATTTTTCGATTAAGAAGGCGTTTTTAAGTAATATCATCCACCCAATAGGTTTCAAGACACTATGAAGGGTCTATACACCACCTGTTCATCGTGGCATATAGCCCATTCAACATTCAACGCTCACTACTCAACCCCCATTTCCATGCTGGTCTTATCTCTATCTTGAGTCCATCACGCACAATCTCCCCCTCATCCTCGTAGGTGATTATCATGGCTCGTTTCAGAGGATACAAACCATGCAAGGCTACTAATGCTTTCACTTCCCGCTCTATGGTTTCTCCGTCGCTCATCTGATAGCTCGCCTGTACAGCCAGTCCCTCATCAGGCACATAGAAATCCACCTCTATGTTTTTATTGTAATAGTATAAGCCCTTGCCGTATTTCTTATACAATGTAATTGCGCAAAGATTCTCCAGCAAAGAGGTATTCGGATTGTTGATGAAAAGATGCAGCAGTCCATTATCCACAAAATAATGTTTTTTAATTGTTTCTTTCTCTACGAACTTGGAAACATAATTATCGATAGAAATCAACAAACATGATTCCTGCAGATAACGAACATACTCCATTACCGTTGATGGGCTACATGAAGTACCGGTTGCTTTTATCAGATTACTCAAACGGTTCAAGGAGCAGGGTTGTTTCACGCTTTCTGCCAATCTTCTTACACAAAGGCGTAAGGCATCCTCGTTCTTTACCTTGTGACGAACCACCAGGTCATTAAAGAAAATACGATTATACAAGCTGTTTAGCCATACTCTCTTTTCTTGAAAATGCACAAGCTCAGGGAACCCACCCCAATCGAAGTAGGTTCGGAAATGGCGCTGCAGTTCATTTGCTTTTCGTCCATATTGCCAATTCTTAGAAAGCAACACTCCAACAGCTTTCAGATATTCTGAAAAGCTATATGGAAACACGCTGATATCCAGGTATCTTCCTCCCAATACAGTCTCTATGTCTCGACTCAGCATTTTGGCATTGCTGCCAGTGATATAGATGCGATATTTTTGGTTGGCAAGACGGCGTGCAAAGTTTGCCCACCCTTCCACATTCTGTATCTCATCAAAAAAGAAGATGGGCTGACTGTCGTACATGCTATGATAGGCTTGCAATATAAGGTCTAAGTCTGTTACCGACATTCCCTGCAAGCGTTCATCGTCAAAGTTGATATATACAATATTTTCTATCTCAACTCCATTTGCCAGCAATTGCTGAATTCTCTGGTATAGCAAATAGGATTTTCCTGCTTGCCTTACTCCAACAAACACATAATTACCATACTCCTCCAGGTCTAGAGGACGCTGTACCAAAGGAATACGACCTATATATTCTTGGTTCTCAGCTATTATCGCTCGAAACAATTCCTTTTCCATATACTTACTTTTTGCGGCAAAAGTACAAAATTTATTCGATACCACAAAATAAAAATGGTATTTTTTATTCGGCAGCAACGAATAAAATGTTTTATTTCTTTTCGCTGATACCGAATAAAATCCATTAATAAAGCTTTTTAATAGCGTGTAGCAACATTCCTCGGCAGAGGAGATGAAGCTGCTGAAAGCGGAGATGTAGATTACAAATATCATCCTATAATCAAGGGTCTATACGCCACCTGTTCATCGTGGCATATAGACCATTCAACAATCAACATCTCTAACTTTTTCAGCAACTTTTCCCGGAAATCTCTTGCGAGTTTGAAAATAAAGTCGTAACTTTGCGGCAGAGAATTTTAAAACAGATGGTTATGAAGTACTTAGACCCTAAGGCGGACCTTACGTTCAAGAAGATATTCGGCAATCATCCTAAAAGACTGATCAGCCTTCTGAACGCCCTCCTGCCACTCAGCGAAGAGGAGCAGATACACGAAATAAAGTATCTGCCTACAGAACTTGTACCCCAGCTCGAAGGGGGCAAGAACACCATTGTGGACGTACTCTGCACAGATGCCAGAGGCAGGAAGTTCTGCGTGGAAATGCAGATGGAATGGTCTGACGCTTTCCAGCAGCGAGTACTGTTCAATGCGTCTAAGCTCTATGTGAGTCAAACTAAAAAAGGAGGAAAATACAGTGAGTTGCAACCCGTATATTCCTTGAATCTTGTGAATGATATCTTTGCGCATGATACTCCGGATTTCATCCACAACTATCGCATCGTGCATGATAAGGACAGCAGCAAGGTAA
>NZ_CDRSSE010000040.1:0-34889 GCF_977051555.1 Segatella sp. | reverse complement strand
AAAGCATATTGGCGTACAAAACATTCTCGCATGGTACTGATACTTAAAACTGACGGGGAAGACCCTATAAACAGTGAATACTATGTGCATGCGGAACCAATTAAATGATAAATAAGTTTAATGTGGATAACGCAATTGAATGTAGCTTATATAACAACAATAGTCATAAGGCGAAGTTAATCTTTGTTTTATGACTATTGTTTTTTGCACCAACATAGTGTGGTTTCATTTTTATTTTGTATTTTTGCAACTGTAAAGAGTTGTTAGGCAAAGCAAACATATGCATATTGCAGAAGTTGTGACTATTGCCAAGTCATTACCTCTATTGAGGTTGAACACTTATAAATCGCTCATTTTAAGCTATTCAGCAGATTATAGAAGAATTTTTCGGAAAAATACTACCCAACGGTGTGGAGATTTTTTCGAAAACAGAAGGCTCGACCTTTTATTTCCAAAGCCCGCTGCCATACCTTTGCACCTGCACGATAACGGTTGATGCCAAAAGGAAAGACCATGTGGAGGAAAGAAAATCAGAGCGGCAAATGAAAATATAAACGTCACGGAAGTTTTGGACTGCACGATTATCGCATACTCATTTCTGAGAAATGGATACAATTACTGTCTTGCAAATGTTTTTAGAAAAATGGAAATCGCATACAAGAATGGCACAGCCTTCAGAGAAATTCCGATGAAAGAAGAGTATGGCTTGTCCATGCTTCTTGCATCGGGTTTTCTCCAAGGCTGTGCAGCCAAGCATGAAAGTGGTCGTTGAGGTTTACATCAATGACTTCTTTCTTGCGGTGGAGTATGCAAACAAAATGGTACGGCAAATCAAGGAATGGTGTTTCTTTTGATCGGTTAGCCTGCAACCGACAAAAAGAAGCACTTTTCCTCATGCCGTACTACTAAGACATGAAAGGGTGGCGTGCCACTGTTTCATGTCGTTTGGATTGTGCGATAAAAATGGAACTGCGAGTTGTGGCTATAAAAGTCAGCCGTTGTCAGCACGGCAAACAAAGAAAAGTCCTTGGCTGTATAGTCTTGAAGTATTTCAAGGCATACCGCCAAGGATTTTTCTTGCCGTGCCATAGTCGGAGGAAGTTAGTCTGAGGTACGAGGACTGTCTTTCTGCGACGACGGCTGAGTCTTATAGTGGATATTCATAAGGAGAGAAAAGCAAACGAATAAAAATACGTATTTTATGAATTTAATTCAATAATGTTGCTTATGTAGCAATTATTTTCAGACATAAACAATGCTATCGAGAAAGAAGTTCTATCATACGACCTTCTACTCTCTTTTTGGTAAAGTCTTGTGGACTTTATTTCCTATGAACACATGCGGAAAGTCAATGCCCGTTTCTATGTCTGTAAAACTTGCCGTTAAATAGGTTTGCGGTAGCATGTTTATGCTTGACATGTTTGACAGAAGGTATGCAACATTATCGTTTTTTAACTTAAAGGTATGTTCGAAGGTACTATTTTCTCCTTTTAAGTCGAAAGACAACATGGTTCCATTTTGAGATATATGGTATGTTCCTTTCATAATTGGTATGTCATTATATTTAAACTGCATGTCATTATAGCTAAAAGCGTAACATATGCTATCCTCACTTGCAACCAATACGAATAAGCTATTTGACCTTATATTGAGGTGGTTTCCTTCCTCCTCTTCAAAGTTCAACGTAAGAAATGGGAGAATCACATTTACCTCAATGCTACATGACTCGTTCGTGATTTTATCTCGTACGAAGATGTGAGTAGTACCTATTTCCTTGCCGATAAGAGTGATTTTCTGTTTGGCATTCTGAGCTGTAGAAATGTCCACTTTGTCGTTACCTTCAACAACAAAGTTTCCGCTTCCGCCAGTTATTATGAGGTTTGTCGTATCACCCAAGGATACCTCTGCATAATTTTCTATAGTCAGAGGCTGATACTCATTTTCTTTATTGCTCTTACATGCAAAGAAGCATAACGCAACTAAGATAACACCTAATATACTATATATTTTCATAATTTTATAATAATATGATAAAGAGGGAGCGTCTTGTATAACGCACCCTCTTAGCTGGTTGTTTTATTTCTTTCTTACATTAGGATAGAGTTTCAAATCCTGGTTGTAATGTCCGTTGTTCGAAGTTTCAAAATCCAGATTGGTGGTGTTTCTATCCACCATATAGTACCCATCCTCTCTGCCGCTCCATCCAAAATTCGCATGGATGTATGTGTCGTTTTGCCTTACAATGGTACGGGTGGTCGTTGTTCTTCTGCGGATTTGATAACCGTCAAGAATCCAGCAATGTCTTCCTCCGACACTAGAACTTCTTGTGCCCGCTTCATATGCTCCTGTAATAATTACGGGATACAATTTGTCAAGCGATTCTATAATTCGTCCCGCATCCATAGAATATCCAGCCCACTTTCTTCCGGAATCAAAAGTGATGCCAAGTCCGCTAAGGTAGCTTGAGGCATTGCTTATTTTTGCACCACCCTCTCCATTATTCCATGTTGTTTGAATTCCGTGAGCAACATGGTAAAATAAATTTGAAATCTGTGTTTTTAAAGATTCACTTCCATAATTACTAATTTCCGAGGATGCCTTCAGTTCACTCCAATTAAGCGAAACGCCATTGACAGTAGATAAACATTCGTAAAATGCAACTATCTGAGCAATAGCAACAGCGGTACATCCTACAGCGTTTTTCCCATAATATGGCCAATTTTGCATTTCGGATGCTGTTGTCTCGTCCATAAGATTGTTGTATGGCGCACACTGATTCCACTTTGTGGTGATAAGTGGTGTCACTTGCTTTATCAATGTGCCCTGAGGATTGGACGTAGCAACCGATCGAGTAATACCCTTTTGAACTTCGATACGGTCTTTTACCCCCTCAAAAGTAAAACTACTGGTTCCAATCTTTGCAGATATTTTAGCTTTAGCACTTGCTCGCAAAGAATCTATAACAACGTCTGCAGCCTTCACTTTACTTATCAGCGAACGCTGAGCTTCTTTGAGCATCATAGCTGCACCTTTGTTGGTGAGGGTGTCATTGAGAGAGCCATGCTCAACATATGCTATGACTCCAGGGACTCTTTCGTCTCCAGAAACGATAGCATAACCAGCATCGTCACCTTCGTTTAGACTTACCTCATAGAGAGGAATCTGTTTTCCGTTACTATAAGAGGAGAGGGAAAACTTCTTCACAATTGTCGGATTGGCAGCGATAGCTCTAGTGGAATTGCCTGTTGTAGAGAATTTGCTTACCATATCAACAATCTCATCTTGCGTCATCTCTAGTTGAGAATCTGGTACAATACTTGCATACTCTTGTTGTGTGAGGAGAATGGAACTTTTGGCATCGTTGGCGATGTTGTCGTCAATATCAGAGCAAGAACTCATCATTCCAGCCACACAAAGAGCAACGATAAAAAATTTCTTCATTGTCATTGTTGTTTTAAAATTAATATTCAAAATAGTATATAGCTATATAACTCCTTATCAATGCGTAATATGGAATTTTCCTTTATAAACCAAATTGCCCAAAACAATCATGATAGTATAATTGCCTGTGGGCAAATCTTCTGTTTCAAGAATACTATATGTGCGTCCTTCTACAATACCATTTGTATTTGATGAAGGAACTCCATACTCATCAGAGATGTAAATTGCGTACTCTCCAGAATAACGACTTATTTCTACAGTAACATATGCAGACTCTTGGTCAACCATTACTGAAGGAATAGCACTGCGTGCACCACCATGTTGCCGCATCCCATCCATATGGGTCTTTATGCCCTTTGCTGTAGAGGGCAATGTTGTTAGTAACAACAATAATGTAAAAATGATAATTTTCTTCATACTGATTTCGTTTGTTGTTAATTTCGGTGCAAAGTTACGTTAATTCCAAACACTCAGCAAAGAAGTTGGGTCTAATTCTTTAATTTTGCAACATTTTTATTATGTACTGATAATCAACGTATTACATACCCCCCCCCCAGAAAAATGGAGGTCTAAATTTGAAGTTTTGCTACTGATTTTAGTAGTTTTCCATGAATTCTCGTAGAGATTTTTGTTCTTTTTCTATGCCTACTTTTGCCTTGTAGAGAAATAGTTTCTGCTTAATTGCTTTCTCGCTGATACCATAGATTAGTGCAAGTGCCTTCTGTGGCATTTTAAGACGGAGCAGCATCATCAGTCGTAGGTCTTTCTTCGTCAATCCCGAGAACTGCGCTCTTAATCTTGACACAAAGAGATTCTCGACACTATCTAAAAACACTTCTATTTCATTCCAATCATCTTCTGATATGAGTATATGTTTCTCTGTCTCGTTTCTCATGGACTCGATCTTTTCCATTATATCAATTTTCTTTAGAAGAAAATTCCTCATAGTGCAAATTTGAATATCTCGGTGAGAGAGTTCTTGCGCATGGAGCTGTTCTGCCATTGTAGCCTTTTGTTTTGCTTGCTTCTTATTGGTATTATATATGTAGAGTACAAAAATGATAACAATTAGTGCCAGTACAACCGTCAATACTGTTGCAGCTTTTTGCGATGTAATCTCACCTTGCAATCTTGCTTCTTCCTTTTCTTTTTGCAGAACAGAGACATAATAGTCATTTTTGACTTGCATGGTTGTACAGTACATTTTGTCTAAATAGTAGTTTGACGAGTCAAGGCAAACAATAGCCGGTTGTATTTGTCCTTCTCTTATTGCCGCCTTACATCTGATATAATAAATAAGGTGTCGGCTAGCATGAGAATCTTTACTGACCTTTGCAAGAATATCTTTTGCCTGTAGCGTTGAATCAACATCACAATATGCATCTGCTAGGGCAAGGGCGTTCGAAGTATCAAACATCGATTTCCTATATAAATAGGCTTCCTTTGCACAAGTAAGTGCCTTTCGGTACATTCCTGCATCATGAAATAACCGCGACATATCTTGATAGACATCAGCTAAAACCAGGGAGTCTCCCAATTCTTTAGCCAAATTCAAAGCTATTTTACATTCTTTCAGGGCTATAGCAGAGCTATCAGCAAACTCAAGTGCCTCACATAAGTTCAACCTGAAGTAAATCTTATTGGCAAGTGATGCCGTCGTATCTCTTTCATATTTGTCAATAGCCATTCTTGCATGAAGCAAAGCTTGTTTGGCATCCGTCATCTTCTCTACTTTAGAAAGTTTTTCCAAAGCAAGGCATTCCGTAAGGATGTCGTCTATCTTTTCTGACGCTTTATATGAGCGATCTAGACAACGGATGGCAAACTCCGTGCTATCATTTAGCATATAGTATTTGCCCATATAGTATTGGCATTTTGCATAAAGGGAATCTTCGGGATGCTTTTCATACCAGTTGTATCCAATGCGAATTAGCGAATCTTCGTCCACATCCAACCCCGACTTATCTTGTGCCATTGTATACACAACAGCGTACTTTGCCTGTTCAGACTTGCCCAGTTCACTGAACTGCATGTTGTTCAGGAGTGCGAGGGCACTATCCGGGTGTTCTCCTGCCAGTAGCAATGCTTGTGCTATCGTGGTATTAGGCTTGTGTTGGCAAGACGACATAAACACCAAAACCACAATAATCAATGAACTGATGTGAATATAAAAATTTTTCATGACTTAATTCTTTTATGTTTTTTGCCTGCAAAAATACAAATTTTCCGAGAAATACGACCAGAAATAAGGTCTAAATTGCCAATCTATAATCATAGCGATTATCTTGTTGATACACAGCAGATTATTTGTATTTAACTGCTTTTTATAAGTCTAAATTTTAGTTTCGGTAAACACAAAAGTGACTTTTATGCCTGCGATTAGTGAAAAATATGCGGTTAAGGTCGCCTCTTACCAACAAAAGATATTTTTGTCATCTCAAAAGAAATTTTCAGTGCAAAAAACTACCTTAGTACTGAGCGCTCCGGTTTTCAGATTGATGAACAGCATTCGCCCATGAGCAGGTTGATGTGACTGATGTTGCGTTTCAGCGAAAGCAGCGATTGCTTGTCCCAGTTTACATACCATGCAGCTCTGATTCCCATGCGCGGATCGTTCCACTCTCTGAGATATTTCTCGGTAAGCAGGCTACCATTTCCTGTAAAGCGGGTCTTTCTGGCCGATGCCTCGGCATAGGCGTTGTGCATATTCTTCTCGTGAAAGAAGCGGCGAAAGGATGAGAACATGCAAACCAAACAGAACATTCAAAAAACAGGAACCCTTGCCACATAAGTTTGAATGGATTGAAATGGAAATAGCAAAGAATAGAGAAGAATATGATTTAATAAAAACAGATTTATCCAAGCAAAAAATCGGTGATAAAAAATATTAAAACATTCTTTATCCCCGATTAAATATCGTACTTTTGCAACCGAAAGAGTTCTTTGAATGGTTATGCAAATCACAGCAGGATGCTACATTCTGTTTATTTCTAATTCGTAACCTCTTCTTTTTATGAGATAAAAACTTATCTCATTCTCAATCACTTATAAAAAATACGTACTTTCTAAATTAAAAAATGAGTCCACTTGAAAAAGTATCCTCGTTAAAAGTTTAACATACATTGGCTCAGGAGAGAACGTCCGTGGATAAGACAACCTCTCCTGAGCCCTTTTTATCCTTTTGACTTGTCATAATCATTCATTACTATTTAAAAGTTACAAACATCATTTCAAATATTTTCTATCATCACCTTCATCCTCCAATACACGCATTTGCTGGATTGCTATTTGATTAAGCTTAACCAAACGTTCACCTTGTGGCATCCCTTGATCAATAAATACCGCATTGAGATTCTCCATATTGGAAAGACAAATCAACTCGTTGACAGTTACGTAATCACGTATATTACCCTTCTTTTCGGGGTTCAAATCTCGCCACTGCTTCGCAGTCATACCAAACATTGCCACATTCAGAACATCAGCCTCATTTGCATAAATCAGAGAAGCTTGCGCAGACGTAATTTCAGTAGGAATCAAATTATGCTTTATCGCATCAGTATGAATGCGATAGTTGATTTTAGAAAGTTCACGCTTAGCAGACCAGCCCAATTGAGCTTGTTCCTCCGCTTTTAAGCGTTGGAACTCCTTAACCATATAAAGTTCAAACTCAACAGATATCCAACTTGCAAACTTAAATGCTATATCTTTATGAGCATACGTACCTCCATAACGCCCAGACTTTGCAATCAAACCAATTGCATTGGTGGTATCTATCCATTTTTTAGGAGAAAGAGTAAAAGCATTAAGACCTGCCTCTTTTTTAAACCCCTCGAATTCGAGGGGTTTAAAAGAAGGATTATATAAACCTTCCCAAATTCCCAAGTATTCAATTGTATTGCGATTACGCATCCAATTTGCTATGACAGCATTAGGATCGTCACTCTTGTATCGTGCTATATCTGTCAAAGAAATAAAGTCTTCATTGTTTACAGATATAACAGTAACACCTGTGTCATGTACTATAATTTTTGCCATATTTTGTCAATATTTGGTTTGTGCTTACAAAGTTAATAAAAAAACTCAAACTTACAACACTTTTGCAACAAATTTACAACCAAAACCAGCAAAATAAACCAAGCATAAACCAACAAACTAATAAACCAAGCATAAACCAAAACATACCACAACTATGCTATTTTTCATCTGCCACATTCATTTTCCTGGAAGTTTCTTTCTTTTTTCCATAAAATATGAGTACTTTTGCAATAGATTTACAGGAGGAATCGTCAAATACTGATTAGAACAAATCGTCAAGCATCATAAAGAGAGAAGAGAGATGGGAAAAAGAAAAATCGCTTTATATCACGCATTCCATACCTCCCTGCCAATCATGGCTGGATATGGATTTCTGGGACTGACTTATGGCATTTATATGCATGAGTTGGGCTTCAACTTTCTGTACCCTATGCTGCTCGCCATCACGGTTTATGCAGGCAGCGCAGAATTCTTGCTGGGCAATATGCTGCTGGGCAGCTTCCATCCCCTGCAAGCCTTCCTGATGGTATTGATGGTGAATGCACGACATCTGTTCTATGGTCTTTCAATGCTCGAAGAATACAAGGGACTGGGATGGAAGAAATTCTTCCTTATCTTCGGCATGTCGGACGAGACTTTTGCCCTGACAAGCGCTTCCAAGATTCCGGAAGGAACAGATAAAGGATGGTACCTGCTCTGGATTACCTGGCTCGATGAAACCTATTGGGTTATCGGGGCAACGCTGGGCGGCCTTATCGGCCCGTTTCTCACCTTCGACCTCAAAGGATTGGACTTCGTGCTGACCGCCATGTTTACGGCTATCTTCGCCGACAACTGGCTTCGGGAAAAAGACCATACCAGCAGTATTTCCGGACTGATTATCTCGGGGCTGTGCCTCACGATATTCAGTGCCGACCACTTCATCATCCCAAGCATGGTCATCATCCTTATATTTCTCACCCTCAAAAAAAGAAAAGTATGAGCCTTCTCCAACAAATCATCATGGTTTCTGCAGGCGTAGCAGCCACCATGCTTACCCGTTTTATTCCCTTTATCGCCTTCCGACCGGGGAAGCCAACACCTAAATATATTCTGTATTTAGGCAAGGTACTGCCAGCCTCGGTCTTTGCCCTACTGGTGGTTTACTGCCTTCGCCACATCCATTCCTTCTCTGCAGATTCCTTGGCGCAGGTGGCAGCTGTAGCCTTCACCATCCTCATCCACGTATGGAAAAGGAATATGATGTGGTCGATAGCAGCAGGCACCCTCTGCTATATGCTGCTCATCAGAATCTGACTACACACATTTCTCCATCAACATAGAAGAATTTGATCATACACATTTCTCCATCAATACAAAGGTGATGAATCCCAGGAGAAGGGCGTAGGTGGCTTGTTTCTGGAAGCCATGGGCATGGGTTTCGGGAATCATCTCATCGCTCGTTACATAAAGCATGGCACCACCGGCAAAGCCCAGCATCACGGGGAGGAAGGTGGTAGAGGCTGAGCCCAAACCGAAACCCAACAGAATGCCTACCACTTCGAGCAGGGCGATGAAGATGGAAATGAAGAAGGTACGGACTGCTGTAACACCTGCCATCATCAAAGGAGCAATAATCACCATACCCTCAGGGATGTTCTGCAGGGCGATACCGAAGGAAACGCCCCACTCCGTTGCGCCTTCTGATGAACAGACACTCACTCCAGCAGCCATGCCTTCGGGCAGTTTATGTAGGGCTATCGCCATCACGAAAAGCATCACATGACTGAGCCTGGCATTGTTGCGATGCTCCTCGGGATCTAGTCCCGTGATATGATGAAGATGGGGAGTCACCAGATCGAGCACGTTCAGAAACAAGGCTCCTGCCATCACGCCGATTACTACCAGCCACCAAAGCCTGGTCTGTTCGAAGGCTGGCACTATCAGTCCCAACGTGGAAGCTGCCAGCATGATTCCGGCACAATATCCCAATACGGCGTCGTTCCATTTGTGAGGCAACTCCTTGACGAAGAATCCCAAAATGGCACCTATAATCGTGGCACCGCAAAGCCCGGCAGCACTAATCAATACGTTTGTCATAATCAATATAATATATCGAAGTTATCCAGTTAAACACATGAAGATGCAGATATATCATAGAAGAAAAAAAGCATGGACAACCATCACGGTCATCCATGCCCATCTATTTCGTATCTGATCTATTCTATTTTTATAAAATGTGTATGTTATGGTGAAATTGGTGTTTTCCAATTTCATATCATCATTCCTATTTCAACTTCTTATAACCATAAGCTGCGTTATTGCCCAACTGCTCTTCGATGCGGATAAGCTGGTTGTACTTAGCCATACGGTCGGTACGACTCATAGAACCCGTCTTAATCTGACCAGAGTTTGTTGCTACAGCAATATCAGCAATTGTTGTATCCTCGGTTTCACCAGAACGATGGGAAGTAACGGTGGTGTAACCATGGCGATGAGCCATCTCGATAGCATCCAGTGTCTCGGTGAGAGAACCAATCTGGTTTACCTTGATGAGGATAGAGTTGGCTGCACCCATCTTGATGCCCTTCTCCAGGAACTTCACGTTGGTAACAAAGAGGTCGTCACCTACCAACTGGCAACGATCGCCGATGGCAGCAGTCAACTTTACCCAGTTGTCCCAATCGTTCTCATCAAGGCCATCCTCAATTGAATCGATCGGATATTTGGTAATCAGTTCTTCCAGGAACTTGATCTGCTCAGCAGCAGTCAGTTTTTTACCATTAGGATCCTTCTTCTTACCATCCTTCAACTGGCGATAATCGTAGTACCACTCACCATTTTCCTGAACGGCAAACTCGCTGGCAGCACAGTCCATGGCAATCTTCACGTCCTTACCTGGCTCATAACCGGCATCCTTGATAGCCTGACAGATACTGTCGAGCGCATCCTCAATACCATCGAGTGCAGGAGCAAAACCGCCCTCATCACCTACGGCAGTAGAAAGACCGCGGCTCTTCAGGAGCTTAGCCAAGGCATGGAACACCTCAGCACCCATACGGATAGCCTCCTTCTCGGAAGGAGCACCCACAGGACGGATCATAAATTCCTGGAAGGCGATAGGCGCATCAGAGTGAGCACCACCATTGATGATATTCATCATAGGAACAGGAAGGGTGTAAGTATTGCAACCGCCAATGTAGCGATACAATGGGATGTGGAGATACTCAGCAGCAGCATGAGCCACAGCCAAAGAAACACCGAGGATGGCATTGGCACCCAGATTAGACTTGGTCTTGGTACCGTCGAGTTCCAACATCTTATAATCGATGGCACGCTGCTCCAAGGCAGAGAAACCTACCAAAGCAGGAGCAATCACCTGATTCACGTTCTCCACAGCCTTCAAGACGCCCTTGCCGCCATAGCGGCTCTTGTCGCCATCACGAAGTTCCAAAGCCTCATTTTCACCAGTGGATGCACCAGAAGGAACTGATGCACGACCTACGATACCTGACTTCAAAGAAACTTCAACCTCTACTGTAGGGTTGCCACGAGAATCCAAGATTTCTCTTGCATGAACATTTTCAATAATCATAATTCTATAATACTTTTAATTACATAAAACATTTCTTATTTCAGAGTGCAAATTTAGGTATTATCTGACAAATCTCCAAATTTCGGGCATCATCAAAAGTAGGTATTTGCCCGAAAATACCTACATATAAGTATGCAGAAAATCACCATTTATCACATCCCCATCACTTTCCCGATAATCTCCTCGAAATCTTCCTTCTGCATGGCACCCATCTGTACGGATGGCTTGCCTTTCATGGGAATGAAAAGGAAGGTAGGGATGCTACTGATGCCGAAGACGGAAGCAAGTTCAGACTCCCGGTCGATATCCACCTTATAGAAATCTATCTTGCCGGCATATTTCTCGGCGAAAGATTCTACTACAGGAGCCATCATCTTGCAAGGACCACACCAGGTGGTGTAGAAATCGATGACGGCAGGACGGGAACCGGCGAATACCCACTCATCCGGATGAGCTTCGTAATCCATAATCTTTTTTCTGAAATCAGATGTGGTGAGATATTGCACCTTGGCTTTTTCTGTTTTTTCCGACTTCTCTACAGCCGTTTGAGGAGAAGCAGCAGGTGCTTTCCTGTTTTGGGAACAAGAAACCAGAAATGGTAAAAACAAAATGGCTGCTAATATGATTTTCTTCATCGTTTTTTCGTTGTTTTAATTTGAGAGGGTATGCCATTAGTCCATCACACACCCTCTTATAAATAATCACTAATAACTAATCACTACTCACTAATAAATAATCACTAAGAAATAATCACTAATCACTCCCCCTAATCCTTCAAAGAATAAGTAACGGTAGTAACAACCCTTACCTTTTTAATATATGGGGTATTGGAATCGCGGTCTTCGATAGAGAACTGACCTTGGTCGGCATTCATGATTTTATCAATCTTGCTCTTGCTGTTCTCAGCAAACTGGGCAGCAGTCTGCTCAGCATTCTCTATCGCCTCCTGCATCATCTTAGGTTTCATCTGCCGGAAGGCAACATACTCATACTTCACCGGATTCTCATAGCCACCATCCACAATGGCAACACCTTTCTGAAGCAGATCACCCTGACGGGCAATGATACTTCGGACCAGTTTCACATTCTTGGATGTAACCGTGATGATGGAAGTGATATTATAACGATACCCCTGACGGTTTTCGCCATATCGTTCAGCATTGAGATCTATGACCACAGGCGCATTCACATTGATTTCGCTAGCCTTCACACCATTCTCCACCAGGAAGTTTCTGATGGTTCTCGTGGTGGCATTGATTTTTTGATAGAGTTCAGGCAGGTCATTGCCTATTTCCTTGGAAACGATAGGCCACGTCACCTTATCAGCCTCCACCTCCTTTTCGGCAAGGCCTTTCACTACAACCTTTCGGTCATTACTAATCACACTTTCAAGTCCCGACTTGATACAAAATCCAAGCACGATGATGCCGATGGTTAAAATCACGGCTTGCTTAATACCAGAATTGATGTTCATAATTAGTCCTCCATTATTAAGTTGTTAAAATTGAGTTTCCATTCTATCTCAGATTGAGTTGCAATTTGAGTTTTCAAAGATACAACAAAAATATAGAAAAGCGACACTTTATAATGATAAAATATGCTAAAACAGCCCATATCAACCCATAAGCACCATTTTTTCTGCACAAAAACTTGCATATATTACCAAAAAAAAGCTATCTTTGCCCAAAAACAATAAAATGGATTACAACATGATTGGGACCGCATGGTCGCTGTTGCCTCCTATCGTCGCCATCGCTCTGGCGCTGAAGACGAAGGAGGTCTACTCTTCTCTCTTTATCGGCATCATTCTGGGTGCCGTACAATATTGTATTTCAATGGGAACAGGTTTCGACGGATTCCTGGTTCACCTCACCAATCATACCGTAGGCGAAGGCGATGATGCCAAAGCTTACGGCTTGATACATTGCCTCTCCGATCCCTGGAACGTGGGCATTCTGGTATTCCTGGTGGTTCTGGGCAGCATCGTTTCACTGATGAACAAGGCGGGAGGTTCGGCAGCTTTCGGCCGTTGGGCTTCCAAGCACGTACACTCGAAGATTGGGGTGCAGATTGCTACCATTCTGCTCGGCATTCTGATATTCATCGATGATTACTTCAACTGCCTTACCGTGGGTTCGGTGATGCGCCCTATCGCTGTGCGCAATGGTGTTACCAAGGAGAAACTGGCTTATCTCATCGACTCTACAGCCGCTCCAGTCTGCATCATCTCCCCAATCTCCAGTTGGGCAGCTGCGGTATCGGGCTTCGTATCGGGCGGTGAGAACGGACTGGCGCTTTTCTGCAAGGCGATACCTTTTAACTTCTACGCTTTCTTCACCATCCTCTTTATGTTTGGCATCGTGATACTGGGCTTCGACTTCAAGGCGATGAGCAAGTATGATGCGAGACTGAAGGAATGGTACGAGCGAACCAATGGCGGAAAACTCGATGAAGTGAGCGATACCAAACTGCAGATTGTTGAGCACGGTGTGGGAGCCAAACAGGAAGAGGATTCCAAAAACAAGGGAACCGTGAGCGACCTGGTGATTCCAATCATCATGCTGATTATCTTCTGTATGGCAGGCATGGTATATTCGGGCGGATTCTTCGATGCCGATAATGCCAACTATCTCAACTTTGTGGATTCCTTTGCTGCGAGCAATGCCTCTGTGGGTCTGGTAATCGGTTCATTGGCTGCCCTGATTCTTACCATCATGATGTTTACCATTCGCAAGACCTTGCCTTTCGATGAGGCGATGAGTAGTCTCATCAAGGGATTCGAGGCGATGGTACCAGCCATTCTGATTCTTACTTTGGCATGGACGCTGAAGAGTATGACCGACTCGCTGGGGGCAGCAGAATATGTATCATCGGTTGTAGCGAGCAGTGCTTCAGAGCTTCAGATGCTCCTTCCGGGCATCATCTTCCTGGTAGCAGGTTTCCTTGCTTTTGCTACGGGTACATCCTGGGGAACCTTCGGCATTCTGATTCCTATCTGCATCGCCGTATTCCCTGGTGCTGATCCTTTGCGCATCATCTCTATCTCGGCATGTATGGCAGGTGCTGTCTGTGGCGACCATATCTCTCCTATCAGCGATACCACCATCATGGCGAGTGCAGGAGCCGAGTGCAAGCATGTGCATCATGTTTCATCTCAGTTGCCTTACGCCTTGACCGTAGCCTGTGTGAGTTTCCTCACCTTCATCGTGGCGGGATTCACTCATACGCTGGGTATGGTAACGAGTGCCATCATCTCGTGGATATTCGGTGTTGCCATGCTCGGTTTTGCTTTATTTTATTTAAATAAGCGCCAGAAAGTTAAATAGTTCTTAATTTATTTGTATATTTGAAATATTTTCAATAACTTTGTAGAAGAATTTAATAAATAACATATTAATAACTTAATACAGAATACATTATGAAGGAATTAAAAGGAACAAAGACAGAGAAGAACCTCCAGGAGGCTTTCGCTGGTGAGTCACAGGCTCGTAACAAATATACCTATTTTGCAAGCAAGGCAAAGAAGGACGGTTTTGTACAGATAGCTAATATCTTTGAGGAGACAGCTGCTAACGAGAAGGAGCACGCTAAGTTGTGGTTCAAGTACCTGGAGGGCGGTGCTATCCAGGATACCGAGAAGAACCTGGAAGCTGCTGCCAATGGTGAGCACGATGAGTGGACCGATATGTATCCACGCATGGCAAAGGAGGCTCGCGAAGAAGGTTTCGAGGAGATTGCAGCTAAGTTTGAGATGGTTGCTCAGATTGAGAAGCATCATGAGGAGCGTTATCGCAAGCTCTTGAAGAACGTACAGGACAAGCTCGTCTTCTCTCGTGATGGCGACTGCATCTGGCAGTGCTCTAACTGCGGACATATCGTAGTAGGCAAGAAGGCTCCTGAGGTTTGCCCAGTCTGCAACCACCCACAGAGCTACTTCCAGATTGAAGCACAGAATTACTAATTCTTGCTTGGGGCGGATTTGCCAAATTCGCCGGAACGACTAGCGAAAGAAACGCATAGCGAGATCTATACTAAAAGAAAGCCAGCAGGGGAAATTCCTGCTGGCTTTTATTTTATTCATGATTGAATAGCCACCCTAAAACGCTAGAGTCATGATTATTGTTTAATTATCCCAGACACTGAATCCTGGTCTTTTATTTGACTGGAATTCATTACCATTTTCTATCACACCACTGTTATTCAAATTTTCAGATGGACTAGCAGCGAGGATTAACTCATTAGAGATGTTCATAACATCCATATTTGGCTTGATATAATTTTTCTTATTCATAATGATAATTGTTTTAAAGGGTTGATTTACTTATTTACATATTTCTTTCCGTTCTTGATTACTACGCCCTTGTAGCTAGCGTCAACGCGCTGACCAGCGAGGTTGTAGATAGCGCCGTTCTCAGTACCCTTTTCTACTTCAACCTGTCCGATACCTGTGGTACCACCACCGATATTGATTGAGTAGAAAACAGGAGCAGCAGCTGTATTACCAGTAAGCTGCAAGTAGCCCTTACCCTGAGGAACAGCTACATCCTTTGCGACACGTACGAAACCAGATACACCATCTTTGGTTGTGAAACCATAGAAGTTAGTACCATCAGACTTAACTGTACCATCAGATACCGTCAAATCAGTTGCGAATGTAGCATCAGCCTTCTCTGTAGCAGGAGCCAATTCATACTTCTGTCCCTCAGTACCACTTACAAGTACTGCCATACCTTCAGGTACAACACCTGTAAACTCAGTATAAGCTACCTTCTGATTATCCTCATCCACCTTAATGGTATAAGCCTTCAATCTGTTCTCGCTATAATTTACAGGATAAGAGCAAGCGAATGTTGCGTAACCGTTGGTTGTTGGAGTTACTGACTCTTTGGCAATGTATTTTACGGTAATCTTCTTGATATCCTTTCTAGTATTTCCATTTGTAAATACTACTGTCTGTGAACAACCAGACCATTTACCACCCTTAAATGTTCCACTATCGACACTAAATCCACTGTTAACACCATCTATATGGATGAGAGTTATAAAATTACCCTCAGGAACAGAGATTTTAAACTTTGTGTTACCATAAACACGCAGTTCATTCACAGAGTCATTAATCCACCATCTAACGCCCTTTCCCCCACTTGTTTCAAAAGAAACGTTCTTGGCAATCCACTTAGAAGAAGTCGCATTTTCTGCATTATTATCGTTTGTTGGAGTTAAACCTGAGCCATAATCACAAGATTCAGTAAAGTCAAACACACCATCTTCAACCTCGAACGGCTTAGTCAAGTTGATGGTATATGATACTGTAGATGCTTCATATTTATCATTACCAGCATAACTTGCAGTTATAACAGCAGTACCCTCTGTTGTACGCAAAGTAACAGCACCAGTTGATGCATCTACCGTAGCTACTTCAGGTTTATCGCTTGAATAAGTGATCTTTGCACCTTCTACTGCTGGAGTTAAAGTTGCAGTAGGAGCAGCAAAGGCATCACCTACAGTACAGTTGTAAGTTTTGCCATTGAGACCTTCACCAAAAGACAATGTTGTTGATGTCTTACTTGAGCCATCATTAATATAAGTGATTTCCAACTTTTTAAATCCATAGTTTCCTGAAGTTCCACCAATGGTAAATGTGATCTGATTGCTTCCAGTAGAAGATTCCCATGTTTTGGTTGTTTGATTATAACCATTAGGAGTTACAGAACCAAAAGTACCTTTGTTACTGATAAAAGTATATACAACTTTGGTAATAAGTTTTTTAGAATCAACAATAAGACTACCACCAGCATATACACGTGCCTCACTACTTTTAGCATTCCATGCAGGTGAATTATTCTTTCCTTTCGTTAATGTAATGGTGCAATGTGTACCTGTCAGGGTAACTTTATCACTAGTAGTAAACTGAGAAAACGTATAAGTTTCCTTTGTTTGTCCATAGCTCGCCCCCCCCACAGAGCACAACTACACAAATAAGCAATAAATAGCGTAATAATTTATTCATAATCTTAACTTTTAAATTGTTTTTATTTAGTGTTTTACATTAAATTCTGGTGCAAAATTAAGCAATTATTCAATACGATGCAAGTTTATTTGATGGTAAAAACCTTTTTGAAACATCTTTTTAATCGTTTTGTACATATTTTCTTTAGGAAATGCTTGGTTTTGTAGATTTTAAGTCTTAATTTTGCAGCGCTAATCAAAATATTATAATTATGAGAAGAAAATTACTACAATGGGCACTTGCCATGATTGCAGCAGCCCTGCCAGCTATACCATCTCTGGCACAAATACCTGATGGTTACTACGACTCTCTGAAAGGTAAAAAGGGAGCCGAACTGAAAAACGCGATACACGAAATCATCAAAACAGCAAAAGTGTATGACTATGGAAGCGGTAAAGGAAAAACATGGTGGGGATTCTGGGATACAGACCGGGATGAAAACGGATACTATATCGACCGATACTCTGCCCAGAACGAATGGGAGAAAGCAACCTCTCAAGGTACATCTGGAGCAGCCATGAACATAGAACACTCTTTCCCTAAAAGCTGGTGGGGAGGAGCAAGCAACCAGGCATATAAAGATCTCTACAACCTGATGCCATGCAAAGCTAAAATCAATTCTACCAAGAGTAACTTCCCTATGGGAAAGGTGGAAAGTGGCGATAAAGGTAATGGTTGGACCAAAGTGGGAAAAGGCAGCGACGGAAAAATGTATTGGGAGCCTGCTGATATGTGGAAGGGCGACTTTGCCCGTGGCTACATGTATATGGCTACCACCTACCAGCACTTCAACTGGACCGGAACCCAAGCCCTGCAGATTCTGCAGAAGGGCAACTACCCAACACTGCAGAAGTGGGCTTACACCTTATATATACAATGGGCTAAAGGCGACATGCCTGATAAATTGGAAATCCAGCGTAATGAAGAGGTATTCAAGATTCAAGGCAACCGCAACCCATACATCGATTTCCCTAACCTGATGGAATATGTATGGGGCGACAGTATTGACTATGCTTTCGATCCTGCCAAGACCCTAAAGGCAACAGAGTACAAGGGCGGAACCGGTGGAGAAGGTGGTGGAACCATAGACCCAACCCCTAATCCAGAAAAGCCTGCGGTAGAAACACTGATGAACGAAGACTTTACCAAGAGTAAAGGTGGCTGCACGGAAACGATCAACAGAAATGAAAGTGGCTACAAGAATATATGGATGCAGACTTCACAATATGGTTGGAAGGCCTCAGCCTATACAACAAGCAACAAGAAGAACCATGCCGCAGATGCCCTCCTCTCAACACCGGAGATAGACCTTACGGAATATAAGAATGCAACACTGACAATCAACCAGGCTGTCAACTTCGCCAAAGGTAAGGGACACGAATATCTGTCGATAGAAGCATTGGTTACCAATCCGGAAACCGGCGAAACTGAGACATCATTGCTCGATGATTTCGTGGTACCACAAAAAGATTCGTGGGAGTTTAATGATTATAATCTCGACCTGTCACAATATTGCGGAAGTAAGTTGCAACTCCGTTTCCGTTACACCAGCGATGAAACCATCTGCTGCACATGGGAAATCAAGAAGATGTCGGTCAAGGGAACCAAACCTGTGGGAACAGGCATCAACCAGACACAGATATCAACTTCTACCGATATCGACTTCAGTCAGCCTTATCAGGTATACACCATTGATGGCAAGAAGACCAGCCTCAGCAACGGCTATAAGGGAATCTTAATCATCAAACAAGGTAAGAATGCTAAGAAAATCGTGAAATAGCAGAATTCATAAAGCCCATCTTGCATCGCCTGATGCAAGATGGGCTTTTTCTTTATGATTTAGCTTGAACCATTTCCAACATGATTTCTATCAACCTTGGAACACCATACTGTTCTACCTCGTCCTCTTTCACCCAGATATAATCATCAGGGAGCAGGGGGCGGGTTTCTGTTTCCTGCAGATAGAAGTCGGCAAGGAGGACGCGATGGGTAAGTACATGCTTCACATCCTTAGCCAGGAGAAAAGGATTATGGACAAAGGCAGGCAGTTGCGGAGCATCTGATGCGTTATATGGTTCCCACAATCCTTGCCAGATATCACCCTCGCCGCGACGGTGGATAGCCACTTCGCCTTTACACCTTATATATATATAGGAGAGATGGCGCGTTTTCACCTTCAGTGTCTTGTTCTTCACCGGCAACTCCTCTACCCTTCCAGTCCTCAACGCCTCACAGGTTTCGGCAAGCGGACAGACAAGACATTTTGGAGATTGGGGAGTGCACTGGATAGCTCCGAAATCCATCATACCCTGGTTATAGGCAGCAACAGGCGATAATGCTGTATCAGAAAGTTGCAGAGCAGACGAAGCAGGCAAGAGTGATTGAGCCAACGCAGCAAACTCCTTTTTCCCCTGCGTTGAGTTGATAGGAGTATCTATTCCGAAGTAACGTGAAAGAACCCGGTACACATTGCCATCTACTACTGCCGCCGGAATATCAAAGGCAAAAGAACCGATGGCTGCTGCAGTATAATCGCCCACCCCTTTCAGGGCTTTGATACCTTCAAGCGTATCAGGGAAATGACCGAGCTCTACTATCTGTCTGGCAGCAGCATGAAGGTTGCGGGCTCGCGAGTAATACCCCAATCCCTGCCAGAGTTTCAAGACATCATCCTCGCTGGCAGCAGCCAAGTCTTCAACCTTGGGATAGTTCTTCATGAACCGCTCCCAATATTCCCATCCCTGTGCGATGCGGGTTTGCTGAAGGATGATTTCGCTCAGCCAGATGGCATAAGGATCCTTGGTTTCGCGCCAAGGCAAATCCCTACCATACTCACGAAACCAACGGATAATGACAGCCGAAAAACTATTCATAAAGTTCAATGTTCAAAGTAATTACTGTTCCGGATATTGCTCATAAATCTTCAGACCGAATTCATTCGCCAAGGCATAGGCATGCTCCATGATATCGGCGAGAATGTGCTCATAATTCACCCATACCTTATCCTTGATGAAGAAATAGAACTCGATAGGAAGACCGCATTGCGTGGCTTCCATGTGGCGCACCATCAATGTGAGATCGGTATTGACCTCTGGACGCTGGCGCAGATACTTCTCCATGAATTTACGGTAAAGCTGGAGATTGGTAGGGGCAAGGGCTGCAGGATTCTTTAAATCCTCAATATCCTTCCCTTCTTGTATATCTTTATCTATCGCCTTCTGCAACGACTCCTTCAGTTTAAACGAATCTTCGGTGGCGAAATGCTTGGCAAGCAGATTACGTTTTAATGTCTCATCCACCAGACGGACACTACGGAAATCGAAGTAAACCACGCGCTTCACTCTTCGTCCACCACTCTTCTGCATACCAATCCAGTTCTGGAACGAACCATTCACCAGGGTAATAGGCGAAATGGTAACGATGGTGTTATCAAAGTTGCGCACCTTCACGGTCGTGAGTGACATATCCTCAACGATACCATTGGCATCCACCGACTTCACCGTAATCCAGTCGCCCTTATGCAACATATCATTGCTGGTAAGACGCACACCAGCCGCCAATCCCGTGATGGTATCCTTAAAGACCAGCATCAGGACTGCCGAGGTAGCACCCAAACCGGCAAAGAGGGTCATCGGGTTCTTGCCCAACAGGATGGCAACCACCACCACGCCAGCCACGAAGAGCATCAATACCCTGAGAACACCGCAGAAAGTATGGAAATACTGCTGAGCCGACGAGCGTCGTTCCTGAGAATCCTCCAATCCTTTGAAAGACCCGATGAAGACCAGAGCCGTACGCACCGACATCACCACGATATAGATGCCCGTAGCCCGCTCCAATATCTCCTTGAATATCGGATACTCCAGATAAATCAGCGGCATGAGCGACCATATCACCACAGCCGGCACAATATGGCAAGCCGAGGTGAGCACCTTCTTGTTCAGCAGCACATCATCCCAAGTGATGTCCGTCTTATCAGTAATCTTACTGATGAGCGGAACCAGTATCTTGCGACAAAGAAAATCGCTCAGCATCGCCAAGAGAATGGCTGTAATGGTGAGCAAGATATGGCGCAGCATGGGCACAAAATCACCAGTGACTCCTGCCCATGTTATCATTTCATCTACAAACTTACGAATTTCCTCCATAAAACTATTAACTATCAACTATAAACTATCAACTATAAACTATCAACTAACGCTCACGGTTGGCAGAGCAAAGTACATACTTTATCTGCAAAGTGTCTGGCATTATTGCCATGCATGATACCATTGTTGATGATGGCGAAACAGAGTTCATGACCATTGGCTGCGGTACAGTAACCCGCCAATGAGATGATACCCGTCAGCGTACCCGTCTTTGCTTTCACATTGCCATGCACAAAACTGTTCTTCATACGCTTTTTCAACGTACCGTCAACTCCACCGATAGGCAGCGAATGCTTCAGATGGTCCATGATATTGCCGTTGAGATAAGCATAACGCAGCAGTTTCACCTCCAGTTCGGCACTGAGATAATTATAGAGCGAAAGTCCCGAGCCGTCAGCCAGTTTATATCTTGCCGGATCGAGTCCTATCTTGCGGATAAGCTGTCTTTCCACATTCCGGGCACTCTTGGCACTTGCCCATTTATTGCCCGTAGAAGCCGCAATCTGATAATACATGCTCTCGGCATAGAGATTATCACTCTCCTTCATCATCTTGTGCAGAATCTGATCCATCGTATGGAATCGGGTACAGACAGTAAAGGCACTCGCAGGGCAAGTCTTCTCTGAAGCCCCAAAGCAGGAATATTCGATGCCCTCCTCACGGAGCTTGGCAAGAAACTTATCCATAAAGATGTCCTTGCGCTGGAATACCAGTGGCGAAAGCACCGGATTGTCATCATCCCAGCACCAGCCTTCACCCAACAGGTCGGCATCCTTCAAAGAGCGGTCGGCATAGATGCTGCCACGGATGGTGTCAACACCCATATCCTTCAGACTATTGACAAATGCCGACATATCATCGCTGTTGAAACGGGGATCCATACCGCCTATACAATAGACATCACCTGTCAATACTCCATTCTCAATGGTACCGGTATATTTCAGAGTGGTTTTAAACTGGTAAGAACCGCCCAACTTATCGAGCGCCGTAATGGCAGTCAGGAGCTTCATCGTACTTGCCGGACGCATCAGCTGTCGTTCATTTCTCTGAAAGATACAAGAGTCAGCAGACAGGTCCCAGACCATCAGTCCTACCTGTGATGTTTCGAACATCTTGCTTTCAAGGAGTTTATCAATACCCACCTTCACCGATTCTGGCCAAGGCAAATTCTGCGCCAGCGTATCCGCAGCCAGTGAGTCAACGAGTGTAGAGTCGGAAATATCCTCCTCATCAACCGTTTCTATTCCCTCATCTTCAATCACATTCTGGGCCTGCACCGGTACAGAGATCCATACCATCATCAGACCCAACATCATATATATTATCTTTTTCATCACAATCAGTTCACCTGAACTTAAAAGAAATTATTTATTTTTGATTCTCTCCATAAATGCCTCTTCATTATCCGGCTGAACGGTCACAATATTATTATGTCCGTATTCGATAACCACACAATGGTCTAATCCGAAGAAAGTCTTGGCGATCTGTACATCAATGACATCACATAGCGGCACATTTCTGTTGGAAGAGAACCTGCCCTCATTGATGATGAGATATTCCATCTCCTCATCCAGGTCTATCGGTTTTACCATCTTGAAGGTATAGGTTGTATTCAGTATGCGCTCTATCATGCCCACGATGATGATAGCCACAAAGATGCCGATGATAGCCAGCTTGACCCAGAAGAAGTAGAGAGCCAGGATTGCGAACACCGCCACACCGATACGTGCCGTCAGCGTAAAACGCTTATGAAAAGTTCTATCTGCCATAACTTTGATTTATTACCTTATATTATTGTCGTTTTTACGACCTTTTGATAGTCTAAAAGACTATATAACCTTAAATTTCGCTGCAAAATTACAAAAAATCCCTCTCTTATTACTCATTTTAAAGATTAATTATTACTTTTGCAACGAATTAAGAATTAATTCTGAGAGAATGGGGCTGTTTTATAGATAAAAACACCTGTTCTTAATATTGAAATTAGATAAGAATAAACTCAATGGTTTATAAGTATGATTTTCTAATTATCGGCTCAGGAGTTGCCGGTATGAGTTACGCCCTGAAAGTATCCAGAGCGCATAAAGGTAAGGTGTGTATGATTTGCAAAACCTCGCTCGACGAGGCTAACACGTCATTCGCACAAGGTGGTGTGGCGTCAGTTACCAACTTGGAAGTGGATAACTTCGACAAGCACATACAGGATACAATGATTGCTGGTGATTATATCAGCGATTATAAAGCTGTGAAGCAGGTTGTCACCATGGCACCGGAGCAGATCAAAGAGCTCGTGCAGTGGGGCGTCAACTTCGATAAGCAGCAGGACGGCAAGTTCGACCTCCACCGTGAGGGCGGTCACAGCGAGTTCCGCATCCTTCATCATGCAGATGATACGGGTGCAGAAATCCAGCGCGGTCTGATGGAGGCTGTGCGCAACTGTCCAGATATCGATATCAAGGAAAATCATTTTGCAGTAGAGATTATCACTCAGCACCATCTCGGTGCCCGTGTTACCCGCCGCACTCCTTATATCAACTGTTACGGTGCATACGTATTGAATCCTGATACCCAGAAGGTGGATACCTATCTGAGTAAGGTTACCGTGATGTGTACCGGTGGATGCGGTGCTGTTTATCAAACTACCACCAACCCTGTGATTGCCACTGGCGATGGTGAGGCGATGGTATACCGTGCCAAGGGAACTGTAGCCGACATGGAGTTTGTCCAGTTCCACCCAACCGCTCTTTATCATCCGGGCGAAACCCATCCTGCCTTCCTCATCACCGAGGCTATGCGTGGTTATGGCGGCATCTTGCGTCTGCCTAACGGCGAAAGTTTCATGGAGAAATATGATAAGCGATTGAGTCTGGCTCCTCGTGACATCGTGGCTCGTGCCATCGATAAGGAGATGAAGATTCACGGATTGGATCATGTCTGTCTCGATGTAACCCATAAGAATCCAGAGGAGACCAAGCGTCACTTCCCTAATATCTACGCCAAGTGTCTGAGCATCGGCATCGATATTACTAAGGATTATATCCCTGTTCGTCCTGCCGCTCACTATATGTGTGGCGGTATCAAGGTAGATTTGAACGGCTGTTCAAGCATCAACCGTCTCTATGCTCTCGGCGAGTGTTCATGCACCGGTCTGCATGGCGGTAACCGTCTTGCCAGCAACTCGCTCATCGAGGCTGTGGTTTATGCCGAGACTGCTGCCAAGCACAGTATTGAACATGTAGATGAATACGACTTCAACGAGAAGGTACCAGAATGGAATGATGAAGGTACTTTGACCAACGAAGAGAAGGTGCTGATTACACAGAGCGTGAAAGAGGTGGGCGAATGCATGAGCAACTATGTAGGCATCGTGCGCAGCGATCTCCGTCTGAAGCGAGCATGGGACCGCCTCGATCTTCTCTACGAAGAGACAGAAAACCTCTTCAAGCGTGTAAAGGTAAGCAAGGAACTCTGCGAGCTCCGCAACATGATTAACGTGGGTTATCTCATCACCCGCATGGCGATAGAACGCAAGGAGAGCCGTGGTCTCCACTATACCATCGACTACCCTGTTCATGCTTACGACAAGGAGTAATCAAGAATTATCAGAATATTAAAAAGCTCGGATGCTTGTGATGCATCCGAGCTTTTTTAATTTTCAAGAATTTGAGAATTAGAGAATTTACTTCCTACCTATTGGTTCTAGTGAATTTTCTTTTTATCTCGTCAGCGAGAACTTGATGCTCAGGCCGAAATCCTGTGTGGTGGTAGGATAACTGCTGCTCGACAGGAGCGGTGTGTTAGTCTGACGGTCATAATAGAAACTCATGGTAAGGAGTTTGCTGAAGGTATAATCGGCAGAGAAACTCAGTTTCAGAGCATTGTTGCCGCTACTGGCACTGCTTACCATTGAGGCAATATCACGAACGATGGCTGCCTGCTTGCGGAAACTGAAGTCAAGACGCAGATTCAGATCATGGTTGGTACCATTCTGAACTGTCTTGGTGGTCGACGCATTCTTATTGGCAGCATTCTTATTGCCGCCCTTCGACTTGGAACGGGAGACCTTGGTGCCCCAACCGAAAACATCGAAGTTGTTGATGCGGTAACCCATACCGATTACCCAGTCCTTACTCAATGCCTCGTTCAGCTGCACACTCGTCATACTGAGGTTCAATACACGGGTCTGGCGATATTCTGCCTTCACCGTCATATTATTGTTGAATGTGACATCCATACCCAATAATGGCGAGAACGACTCGTTGATACTTACCTGCGAAATGTTGAACATGCTGCTTGGAGATGGATTGCCCGTAGTGACATCACTCACGAAGCCGAGACCGTTCATATACTCCTGGAAGGTGCTGTAACTGTTGTAGCTGCCAACCGCAAAGACGCTTTTGTAAGAGTGGTTGATGTTGACACTCTTGAAGTGCTCGTTGAACCAAGGCAGACGTCCCAGTCCACTGTAACGGATAGTCCAGTTTGGCAACATCCGACTCAATGCCGGGAATACCGAGAGCGAATTGCCACCCATCGAGGTATAAGCCTTGAGGAAGGCAGGAATCATGACATCGCTGCTATACTGGTTGACCGGCGTGCGGGAAGCATCAAACTTGCCGCCAGCCAGAGCCGAACCAGTCGGATAAACGGTACCTGCATACTGCGCCTCTACCCTATCTCTGAAACCAGCCAGCGAGTTGACAAACTTCTCGAAGGTCTTGCTGCGATACCCCGAATTGGCATTGCCCATTCCCTCGAAAGCCGAACCCAGCGAGATGGTAGTCATCTGGAAGGCTCCACTCTGGGTAGTTGGCGTTCCTTCATACATATACTGTATGCTCTTCTGCGTGGTCTTGGTGCGTGTGGCAGAGAGATCAATCTTGAAATCCTTGACAGGCTCCAGGGTGGCACGCAACGTAAGATTATCCGTTCTGCTGGTAGTGGCTGGTGTTGCGATACTGTCGTTGCAGAGCAGCCAGTCGTTGTTTCTAGCCTTCTCGATATAATCGTCGCCAACCATACCGAAGGCGAAGTCAAGACCCGGTGCCATCTGTCCCACCTTCTTCTGTCCGAAGGCATCACCCACACTAGGCAAGAAGCCCGGCAGGGTGAGCTGATAGCTGCTGCGATAGTTGATGCTCACATTGCGCACCATCATTGCCAGGCGACTAGCCAACTGCAATCCCTTATACCATTTCTTATCATCAAGCGGTTCCTTAGCCAGTACGGAGAGTTTCACCTTCATGGCAGTATCTACCTTTGAGATGATTCTGATCTGGTTATTATCCACCTTTTTATATTTAAGCGGGAACACTTTGCCGTCTTCCGTCTTGGCATTCACAATCAGTCGCTTGGTATTCTTGCCGTGGCGTATCTTGAATGTGGTATCAGGCAGGAGGGTGATTTCCCGTTCGAAGGCACGCTTGTTCTTAGGCAACGCCTTCTTAGGATCAGCCGCCTGTTCCTTTGCTTCCTGCTTCTTTTTCTTTTTTTCCTGCTTCTTGCGCTGCATCTGTGCCCTACTCTGGGTACGGTCAAACTTATCGTTTACCTTCTTCAGGAAAGGCACATGGTTGTAGAGTTTCACCAGGTTGAAGTTTCCGTTCAATGTCAGTTCGCACTGGGTATTGATGGTGTTTCCATACGAGTTACCCTCCTCATCCTCTGTACCGCGCTCCCAAGAATAGTTGGCATTGTAAGAGGCATCGCTGTTCACCCAGTCGAAGACAGGCAGCAGATTGAGAGGCACCTTGTAGGATGCCTGGAAATTCTGACTGTAGTCAAGCGGTGCACCCCAGTGGCGGATGCTGGTCCATACGGAATCCTTCCAAGCATGATACTGGTCGGCATAAAGATCCTTGTTGACCGGTGTATAAGGTTCCTCTATCTGTGCATGGGTAGCACTCTGGAAGTTCATGTGCAGGTTCTTGGTCAGATTCCAGTTGATGGAGAACTCACGGTTCCAGAGGAACTGCTCACTGAAGGTGAGCGGCAACTTGGAGTCTACTCCGGCAGCTCCACTCATCAGGGTTTCCATATCGCGCTCCTGCAACTCGTAGTAATCGCGCGTCATCTCGGTATTGAAGGCTATGTTCTGCGGCAGCCAGTTCAGTCCGAAACGTTTCAGAATGTCGAGCCACTTACTCTTGTTCTTCAGTCCCTTGAATGGTTCCCAAGCCTTATAAACCGGGCTCCACGAATAATCCAGGGCTCCGCGCCAGTTGTCCTTGCGCTCATACATCGTCGTTTCACCCGTAGTATACTGATGCTGATGACTGTAGGTGAATGAGAAGTTGGCTGGATCGTATGGCATCGGATGACGCTTGGTAGCGATACCCACCCGGGCATTCGAGATGGAGAAGTTGGTCTGCGTAATCTTGGTGGCAGCGATATTCTCGATAGAATCGCGCTCATGCTTGGATCCGGCAGCATCGAGGGCATCCTTCAATTCCATATCAGTATCCAGCGGATTATACTTAGGAGTGGTCTTCTCCTTGGTAACACTATAATATAAAGGTATGCTCACCTTCGCCTTGTCAGGGAAGAACTTACCCATTTCGAGCGATGTGGTCACACTGTAGGTACCATAATTATCGGTGGTGCGACTTGCCACGCCATCTTCCAGACCGCCGAATCCCTCGCTGATGTATCTGCCGGTGGCATTCACGCTACCCAAATCGGAGAGTTGTACGTTGAGGTTGGCATTGGCAGCCCAACCGCCCGAATTATTATGTTCCTTGAGTCGGAGTTCGTTTATCCATACCTCACCGCTCTTGATGTCGGCAGAATTGTTTCTCACACCCAGCATCATGGTCTTCACTTCGCCGAGACTCGGATTACCCACGATGGTAATCTTGTTCTGCGGATGTTCTGCATCCATCATGGAATAAGGAGCGAGATAAGAAGCCACACCCTGTGCCTTCGCCTTGTTGCGGTTTTTCTTCAATGCCGTAAAGACACTCAGCGGCACATCGAGCATATTCTCCTCAGGCCATACCGCCTTACAGTCGGCTAGCACATAGCGATTGTAGTTGGAGCGTGGCTCGGTGAGTTTCAGCGGGATTTCATACTCGTAGTAATTATTCTTGTAATCGCTACCCAGACGGATGAAGACTGAGAGATCACCATCCTGCAGACGGGTGGTATTCTGCTCCAGGGCATTGGCATGGGCAAACATCTGGATGCGCTTGTACTGGCGCAGATCAAGGGTAGAATTCTTATAAACCGCCTTCGCCTCGCCTGTGCTCATATTCTTGACCACCAGACTCAACGCCTGCTCGTTCGCCTCAACCAACTGAGGCTGACTAGGATCCTGTTCGCGCTTGATACCCGGAGGCAAGACATAGTTGACCGGTGTCTTCTCGCCGTTCTCTTCCAGACTCACGCTGCTTGCGTCGATGGTTCCGCCACTGGCTGCACTAAGCGGCTGATCATAAGTACGCCACTTGCCCATCACGAGGTCGAAGGTACCAAAACGCAGCACGATAGGTTTCTTGAAACCGGTGAGGAACATACGCATGAAACGGATGCTGGAGAAATCGTTGATGTTGCCCTGCCGGCTCTCAAACTCATCGATAGGTATGCGGAACTGATACCAGGTAACGGTAGACTTGGTATTATCACGCCAGGTCTGGCTGTATTCACGCTTATCTACAATATGATTGTTACCCACCACGAGATCTTCCGGACGGATGCTGACACGGTACTGGAAGTATTTCTCATATTCGTTGAGGGTATAATCCTGGTTGATATCCTCGACATCCGGCGTTGACTTATAAGAAGTATCATAGCTCTCAGAACGGCTGTCGCTGTCAGGCGAGTTGCCCTGAGGATTGTTGATATACTTATATCGCTGCAAGATAGGAGCGCGCATCTCATCCCAGTCGGAACCGCGGAAATAGTGGTAGTCATCACGTGCCGGATCGGCAAAGATGCTGTCGAATACCGCCTGGTTCACCTTGCCCTGAATCTGGTCGAGATAAGCACTCTTGTAGAATTCCTGCTCCTCGGCATCAGTCAGTCCGTTGAAACCCACATCCTGCAAGGCTCTGCTGCCACTGGTGGTAGCAAAGGCATAGGTCACGGTGCTCTGGGTAGGAATCTTACCCCACTGGGTATAGGTGTAGCTCTTGCTGCCATCTACCGGCATGCCACTCTCATAGAATTTCTTGCCATCACGCAGGATATCCTCGCTCACATCGCCCAGATTGATGTAGAAATCGCCACCATAATCGGCAGCATCAGCCTCTTCGCGGGAATAGATGAACGGATCGAGCATCCAGAACTCGATGTATTCGATGTTTGCCTGCTCGAAATCGTTGGTATCCAGCTTACGCATCATTCCGCCCCAGTTGCGCTGCGGATTCTGCAGGGTTCCGTCTGCCTGCAAATCTGTTACATTGAAGTTGTATGGTCCCGGCTCACTTGGATAGTAAGCCAGATTGAGTACATTCAGGGTATTGGTAGCGCCCTGATAACTGCTCTGGTCGCGCAATGGGAAGAGCTCCTTGGTATAGACCTCGCGAACATAATGGTTACTCAACTGCTTGAGGTCGCCCTTGATATGTCCCGGAGTGAGCGAACTTCCACGGCGGGTGAACAGCGGATCGATGGTATACCAGGCTAGGCGCGAACGGTGGAAACCGCTGCTCAGACCGGTCTTATCGCTGTAATCGTCCTTGAAATTGAGCGAAGGCACACTGGATATAAACCAGGAGGTAGGAGTCGTTACATCGATGGTAGTCTTCGTACCCTCGAAGTCATCGATATAAGATGCATTGTCCTGTGTGCCGCCTGCCTCACCGGCAATGAGCTGGGCAAATTCTCCTGTAAAGGATATCTGCGATGGCTGGGTGAGGTGCAGGAATGGTATCTTGTCAAGCACATTGGTGAGCCACTGACTCTCCTTGCGCCAGTTGAGATTGATGCCCCAAAGGGTGTTCTTCAGCGGTTCGGAGCCCATGGATACCTTGGTGGTAAGCGCCTGTTCGGAGAGGTGCTGGATAGTACCGCTCAACTGGAAGTTCTTGGTAAAATCATACTCCCAGTTCAGTCCGAACATCGTTTTTCGGGTTTGTCCGAAATCGGTATTACTCTCCAGAGAAACGTTGACAGCCGTACCGGCATCGATGATGCTCTGGTTCAGGATGGTCACCTCACCGGCACTGTAATCTACCGAATAGTCGGTGCCCTCTTTCAGGGTGATACCGCCTGCCGTAACGACCACCGAGCCCTGTGGCACATTGTAGGCATCAAGCGAGATGACATTGGCTGCAGAGCCCTTGAACTGTCCCACAATCTGATACTTGTTCTTTTCGGCTATCTGCTTGGCTACGGTCTTCGTACTGTCATAGAGTTCGGTAAAGGCATACTTTTCTGCCTTGTCGGCAGCCACGCCCCGCTTGACCAGATAATCACGCATATAACTGCCGAAAGGCTCTACCTTCGGAATGAACACGCGTCCATTAGAGATGGTATAGCCTTCTACATAATCGAAATATCCATTGCTGTGTGCCTTGTTGTTGTTATCCAGACGGTCGGCGCCCAGCACACGGATGATTGGCTGCTCCTTCACCTGCTGCTCAGGGATATAACTGAGATATACGCCGGTGGTATCGCTCTGGTATTTCACATCCAGGCGGAACTTCTCCTTCTCTACGGTAGAAGCCAGATAATAAACGTTCTTCATCATCAGCCCCCAGTTGCCCTGTCGCGGATTGTTACTGGTATTCTTGAGCGATTTCACGAAGAGTGCCTGCTTGGTATCGCTGAGATCGGATGCAAACTCGCCCACCTGATAGGTAACGCCTCCCGATGTATACTCATAGGCTACGGCAAGTACCTGATCGGTCTGCAGACTGGTTTTCAATGAGATATAACCCAATGCAGTATTGACCGTATACTCTGAAGAATTGAGCAAACGGGCACTCTCCAGTTTCTCATAATCGGCTCCGCCAACCAGTCCGCCTCCATCGAGAGTGGTTGCTGCCTGGTCGATGTCACGGGCAGCAGCATATTGCCCTGTCATCGCCGCATACTCTGTATTCGCCTGGTTAGAAGGCACCTGTCCGCTCGCCGTCCACATCGGGTTGCTCAGTTTCTGGTTCTCGCCCAGGTCGGTCAGGGCTAAGATGTTTCGGGTATTGGTGGTATTGCCGGTTTTGTTGGTAACCCACACCTCCACGCGGTTGATGGTGATGCCCGTGGTGAGATTAGGAAGTTTCTGCATCCAGGCATCATAATGATTTCTGAAATACTGGGAGAGGAAGAAGTGGCGGTTCTCCTCATAATCGGCCACATTCAGTTCGAAAGGGGTAAGCTGCACACCGCCCCTGGTAGATACGCTCTTCGATGCACTCTTCTTCTGCGAAGCTACCATCTGCAGCTTGAGTTTGCCAAACTGCATATCGGTTCTAACACCAAACAGACTGCTGGCGCCTTTGATGAGCGAAGAGTTGGAAGGGAAGGAGACGTTGCCCGCCTCAACGAGTTTGATGATTTCATCTTCCTTGCCGTCGTACTTCAGTTTCATGTTCTGTGCATCGAAATCGAAGGTGGCATCGGTGTTGTAATTCAGGTTCATGTTCACCTTATCGCCCACCTTTCCGTTGACGTTGAGATTAATTTTCTCATCAAAATCCATCATCGTCGTCTTTCGGTTGCGGATAGGCAACGAAGGATTGTCGATGTTTTTCTTGTTGATACCGAACTTGAGTTCGGCAGAACCCTGTGTCTTCACTCTGATGCCACCAGGACCGAAGATTTTCTCGGCAGGTCCCAAGTCGAAGTGCATATCTGAGAAATCGAACTTCTCCTTGCCTTTTGCCTGAAAGATTTCATCGTTTTGCTTGCGGAAGTAGCTGTTGCGCTGCTGCTGTTCGGTCCATGCAAGATACTCTTTCGGAGTGAGCATGATAGGAGCCGAAAGCCAGGTTGAGCCTATGCGGTTGCCGATGATATAGCGGTCGAGGGTATCGTTGTAGACTACCTGATATTGCAGATTATCAGGACGTTTCAGGTCGAGCGGACTCTGATAGAGGTCGCTCAGGGAGTAAGGTTGGGTGCGCTGAATCTGCCAGCGGGTATGCAGCAGCGAATCGGGAATGGTATCTTCATCGAGCTGCACGGGCTGTGCTGTGCTGGTATGGGTTTTCTTTTTATCGTCCTGAAGTTGAGGCAAAGCTATCGCATAGCCGAAGGTTGCCACCATCAGCCAAGCCAATAGAAAAGATATGAATCTTTGCTTCTGTTTCATCGACAAAAAACTCCTAACTTATTTGATTTGCTTCAATGCCAGTTTCACAACCTGTTCTACGGGGAGATCAGGCTGTGTCTTGAGGATATCTACTACTACCTTGGCAGATGGTGCCGGCGAGAAGCCGAGCATGGTGAGGGCGCTTACCGCCTCATCCTTTACGTCATTGTTTACCATCACCACATTGCCTCCGCTGGCTGGCAGTTCGTCAGCGATGCCGAGGCTCACGATTTTATCTTTCAGGTCGATGATGATTCGCTGTGCTGTCTTCAGTCCGATACCCTTCACGGTTTTCAGCACCTTGTCGTTACCTGTAGAGATGATTTCACAGAGTTCGCGTGGCGAGAGTGAAGAGAGAATCATACGGGCTGTATTTCCGCCTACTCCTGAAACGGTGATGAGGAGGCGATAGAGTTCACGTTCCTGTTTGGTAGCAAAGCCGAAAAGGGTGAAAGAGTCATCTCTTCCACCAGCCACCAGCACTTCGTGAACATAGAGTTTCACTTCCTGTTTGCCCTGAATGGCAGTATATGTATTGAGCGATATATTGAGTCCGTAGCCCACCCCCGCAGTCTCAACAACAGCCAGCGCAGGTGTCAGCTCTGTCAGATCGCCATGAATATATTCTATCATTTTCTTTTTCTCCTAATTAAATAATATATTATATAACGTACGAAGGGCGGGATTATTGTAATAGACATCCATAAAATTACGTCCCGACGTAGCATGTAATACGTCCCGACGCAGAGCCAGAGACGTCGGGACGCAGCAAAAGCTACGTCGGGACGTAATTCTAAGCACATCGGGAGGTATCGGAAAGAGGATGTATGATGTTTCGCTACAAAATAACGAAACTGTAAGGCTCTTGCTACAGATACCTTATAAATCTCCGCTTATTCATACCCAAAAACTATGATTTTACTACTTTTTGCAACTTTTATGAGTTAAAATTCTATTAAAACGTCACGTATTTCAAGAAAAAGCTATACTTTTGCAACCGGAAATAGAATAAAAAGCGGAAAATATATCCGTTGGATGACTAAACCGCAACAAATAAAAGAAATTAAAACAACAAAATAAAAGAAATAAGACAATGAAGAAATTTAGAGCAGCCGTAGTAGGATACGGCAACATCGGTAAGTTTACTGTTGAAGCACTCGAAGCAGCTCCTGACTTTGAGATTGCAGGTATTGTACGTCGCCAGGGTGCCAAGGACAAACCAGCTGAGTTGGCAAACTATGAAGTAGTAGATGACATCACTAAGTTGAAGGATGTAGATGTTGCAATCCTCGCAACCCCTACCCGCTCTTGCCCTGAGTATGCAGAGAAGATCGTTGCCCTCGGCATCAACACCGTAGACAGCTTCGATATCCACACCAGCATCCTCGACTACCGTACCAAGCAGATGGAGAACTGCAAGAAGGCTGGCAAGGTAAGCGTTATCTCTGCCGGCTGGGATCCAGGTTCTGATTCTATCGTACGTGTTCTGATGGAAAGTCTGGCTCCTAAGGGTTTGACATATACCAACTTCGGTCCTGGTATGAGTATGGGTCACTCTGTTTGTGTTCGTGGCAAGAAGGGCGTAAAGGAAGCGCTCTCTGTAACCATCCCATTGGGTGAGGGTATCCACCGCCGTATGGTATACGTAGAGTTGGAAGAAGGTGCCAAGCTTGAGGATGTAACAGCCGAAATCAAGGCAGATCCATACTTCGCTCATGATGAGACCCACGTATTCGCCGTAGCATCAGTAGATGATGTAAAGGATATGGGTCATGGTGTGAACCTCGTTCGCAAGGGTGTATCTGGCAAAACCCAGAACCAGCGTTTCGAGTTCAATATGAGCATCAACAACCCAGCCCTCACCGCTCAGGTATTGGTTAACGTGGCTCGTGCTTCATTCCGTCTGCAGCCAGGTTGCTACACCATGCCAGAGATTCCAGTCATCGACATGTTGCCAGGAACCCGTGAGGAAATCGTTGCAACACTCGTATAAAGACATTGAACTTTGAGGTTTGAACATTGAACTTTATGATTAGTTTTACAGGTTCAGATTCATAGTTTAGCAAACAATAACGGCTCGCAAGATTCTGTCAAACAGAAATCTTGCGAGCCTTTTCTTCTCTTATTTACACCTATCTGCGATTATCTTTAAGAAAAGGCGTACAAGTTTTTCAAAATCATCTATCATCCATCACGATTTTCGAGAGAAAGCTATATAAGTTGCTGATAAACAACAAATAACACGAGTGACGGATATTTCAAAAGGGGGCTTTATCCATCACGCATCCCTCACGATTTGGAGTAAGCGGCTCCGCGTTTATACCTTGCATAATTCAAAAAAAGCAGTAACAGCTGATTAAATAAGTGCTGTTACTGCTTTTTCCATCGGTCTGGAAGTAAGTCTCTATATTTTTCCAATGGGGTATT